>NZ_QFFX01000129.1:0-2119 GCF_023522295.1 Prevotella sp. TCVGH
ATATACAATGCTGTTTTTCTAATGGCGGTCATTAGAAAATGACAAGAAGCTTTTTCTAATGACCGATTTGGGTTTATATGGCTCGTAAAAAAGAATGTAAATCAAATAAGGAAGGACGAATTTTCATAGTAAAACCAACCATTGACATGATGTTATCAACTTGTATTAATGTGAAGCTGGTAGCTAATTTGGGAGGTTTTGAGTATTCTAATTTTGTAAAGACCTGCAAGTTGGGAAAAGACATACGCCTAAGTTCTTTAGAGCGATGTGCAACTGCGTTTGGTAGGGACACTCTTGTCATTCATCTACCCGCAGGACTTGTCGAATCGGTAGCAAACCCACAAGTACACCATAGTGGACTTTTTCATACGATAGAGGAAGCTGAACTCAAAATAGTGTTGAGGGAGATACTCAAAATTAAAAAGTCACAATTCTTGCCTTACTTGGAGTTGTTCTTTTCAGTTCTTGAAGAAAGTAATGGCTGTACAGAAGATCTTTTACAAAGGCTGATAAAAGTGCTTCAAAATACTATAGATGAAAATGGAAAATAATAATTCACTATTTGATGAAATCAGAACACTGCGTGAAGAATTGCATCAAGTGGTTTCGTTTATCGTGGAGCTTAAACGTGACTATACCGTTTTGGAGGAACAGATAGAATTAGGCTCTTCAGACGTTCTTCGTCTTCTTGGCATTTCCAAGGCTTCCCTTGCACGATGGCGAGATAATAATACGATTCCTTATCGCTACATATCAAGCAATCATGTTGTATATCCCTTTAAGGGAGTCTACATTGCTATAAAATCTGGGCGTGCAACTTTTAAGGGGTTCCGACGCTTGGAAGCCTTGCAGCGTCTTAATGCCTATAGGGATGGAATTATAAAAGGATATATGGGTGATAATCCCCAAACTTTGTTTGAAGAGTTATGAACTTAAAAGAAGAAATTTTACGAAGAACCAATCATGGATTGGAAGTGTTTTATTATTACATGCCGATAGATTTCGTTCCAAAGCGCAATTTTCGCAATCCTCTGTATAATGACAGGCGTGCATCATGCAATATATACTTTGATGAAAAATCGCAATGCTATCGTATGAAGGATTTCGGTAATGAAGCGTATTCTGGTGACTGTTTTTGGTTTGCTGCCGCAATTATGGGACTTGATGTTCGTACAGAGTTTAGAAAGGTGCTGGCTACGATTGTACACGACTTGGGACTCAATATTTCTATAGAAAACAGAGGCGCATCGGAGCAAAGTAGAAGTTATACAATGAGCACTTTTTCTGTAGGACATAAGAATGCTGTTTCTGCAACTCCAGAAAACAAACGCTGGTTTAAGATTCATGAACAACCTTTCAATGAAGAAGAAAAGAATTTTTGGTTACGATATGGAATAACGGACAGAACATTGAAGCAATACAGCGTGAAGTCGCTGCGAAGTTATGAAGCCATCTCCTGTCAAGGTAAACAGTTCACGCTAAGCTCTACGAAAGGAGAGCCAATATTCTGTTACATCATGGGAGATTTTATAAAGATATATCGTCCGTACAGCAAATTGCGCTTTCTTTACGGAGGCGAGAAATTGAAAGATTATGTCTTTGGATTTGAGCAATTGCCCACCAAAGGCGACATTCTCTTTATCACAGGTGGAGAAAAGGATGTGCTCTCGTTATATGCACATGGCTTCAATGCGATATGCTTCAACAGTGAAACGGCTTCTATACCAGAAAATATCATTGAAAGCCTACAACTCCGCTTTAGGCACATCATCCTGCTTTATGATATGGATGACACAGGACTGCGTGAAGCACAGAGACAGATGGAACTATTGGCACAGTATAATGTACTACACTTGGAGTTGCCTCTTCAAGGAATTAAGAGTGAAAAAGACATCTCTGACTTCTTTGCCTTGGGGAGGACGGAACATGAATTACAATCTTTGCTTACGGATAAACTTTCTGAATTATACACACAAACAATAATGATGTTGCGTTCCTGCGAAATAGACTACGAAAACCCTCCTGATATTTCCAAATCGATGGTGGCTGTGAATGGTGTCCCATTGGGAACCCAAGACAATCTATTCTGCATCACCGGAGGAGAAGGTACGGGCAAGAG
>NZ_QFFX01000130.1:0-1997 GCF_023522295.1 Prevotella sp. TCVGH
AGCATATCATCCACGAGTCTGATATGGATTGGATACGCAAGCCGAGAGTGAAGACGGGCAATGTATGCCACATTCCACTATTACCCGAAGCATCCGCCATCATTGAGCGGTACAGGGGCATTCATACGAGGGCGTTCCGCCACGAACCCCCAAAAGGGTATCTGCTGCCCATACCAGGCTGTGACACGTTGAACATACACCTCAAAAAGATAGCACGGCTTTGCGGTATTCAGAAAACGCTGACTTATCACATGGCAAGGCATACCTTCGCATCGCAGATGACGCTTTCAGAGGGCGTGTCCATCGAAAGCGTATCGAAAATGCTCGGACACAGCCAAATAAAGACCACACAGGTGTATGCAGAGACTTCTCCGGAGCGTGTCTTTCGGGATGTGGAGAAGATTCTCCCTCTCATCGCACAATATCGTTTAATCAACTAAAAGTCCAAGAACAATGAAAAGTACATTTTCAATTCTATTCTATATAGACAGAAGCAAAACAAGCGAAAGGAATGAATGTATTATACGCTGCCGTATCACCTGCAATGGTGCGTCTTCTTCATTCTCAACAGGTTTGTACACCTCTCCCGATGATTGGCAATCAAAGAAAGGGAGCATAAAAGTGGTGGCAAACAGAGCGAATGCCGTCAATCTGCAACTGAACTCAATAAAAGAACGACTTCACGCACTCTATGAACTCACGTTAAGAGAAGAGAACTACATTACGGCTGAATACCTCAAAGAGCAGTTCCAGCACCAAAACAAGTCCACCCCTACACTCATAGAGATTTACCAATCCGTCTGTGAAAGCAAGGAGGCATTGCAGGGCAAGACGATAGGAAAGGCTACCGTCAGGGCTTTCAGGGACAGTAGGAAGAATTTTGCACTTTTTCTAAAAACAAGGGGAAACGGGGACTGTCTTCCCAAAGAGGCAGACAAGGACCTCATAGAACATTACCGCCTGTTTATGCTACGGGACTTGGGAAACAAGGAAAGCACTGTTTCCAATCGTCTGCGCCACCTGCATCAAGTCATCCGAAAAGCACTGCAAGAGCGATATATCCGTGAAGACCCTTTTGAGCAGATAGACATTGAAACGCCCACCTACGAGCGCAATGCCCTCACTTCTGACGATTTACACAAACTTCTCTCATATCGCCCACACCGCTCGGTGGACAACCATTGCAGGCTCATCTTCCTCTTGGGCTGTTTCACGGGGCTGGCATTCTCAGACTTGAAGAAACTCAGAATGGACGATGTTTATACATTCGGGGATGGGCGTAGGTACATATCGCTCTGTCGCACAAAGACACAGAATAGGAGCATTGTTCCTTTATTGCCCATTGCCGAAGAGATACTCACCATTGTCAGCGACGGACGAAAGGAGGGTTTGCTCTTTCGTGAGTTCCCCACGAATAGCCATTTCAACCGCAAGATAAGGGACATCATCATCAAGGCAGGCCTCCCACCTCATACCGAGGCCACTTCGCATACGGCACGGCACACCTTTGCCACGACCATCTGTTTGGAGAATGGTTTGCCGATAGAAACCGTCAGTAAGATGCTCGGACACCGTTTCATTTCCACCACCGAACTTTACGCAAAGGTCAGCAAGAGTAAAATTGCCCGTGAGATGCAGCCACTCATGGGCGGCAATACCACAAGGGAACTGCGAAAGGCTTTGCGTGTCTGTCCACCAAGAAAGCCAAGCGGAGGACAAGTAACTTGTCCTTTGACCGCAAAGCAACCATCATTGAACATCAACGCTAAATAAAAATAAAAATGAAAGAGAACAACAAGCTGGAACTTTCTTACTTTCGATTGAAATTAAGAAGTTACATGAGTGAGCATCTCCCTGAGAAGTTGCAAGATACGGAGTTTATCACCACACGAGCAGACATGGCTCTCACTGCTTACTGCAATGCCGTGGCGCAAGGTTTTAATCATTTAGAAGCAGAAAGAATAGCAAGTGAAGTGCTTTTCAGTGGACTGCATTTC
>NZ_QFFX01000131.1:0-1796 GCF_023522295.1 Prevotella sp. TCVGH
CATTATCGTCACTATGAGGGTCTACGTCTGCTACCCTCTGTCTGTGAAGAGATAATAATTCAGCAGACCCTAATTATTGCTCAAAAGTTGGCTTATTTATATGGTTATCCTGATTTGTGCGACCAAAATGGGCATTTAACAGAATCCTCTTATGATGTGCTGACTATCTTTTTGGGTGTCATGCTCGGATCAAGCGCTGCTAACAAAGCTTTTAAGCAACTCTCAGAAACATTTGCCGAACACACAACTATGAGTATGCCACAAGTGAGCGTGACGGAAACTATGTGGTATCCATTAGTAAAAGGGGTGTCCAAATGGGTTAGGACGAAATTCGTTAAAGGTTCTGTGACAAAACGCTTGAGTAAGGCAGTTCCTGTTATCGGTGGTGTTGTTGCTGGTTTTTTAACTTATAAAACGTTTAAGCCAAATGCAAAACGGTTAAAGAAACAAATGCAAGCAAATGCGATGTTATTCAAATCGGTATGACATTTATCAAATGCTTTGCATTAATTTATGATGTTAATTGACATAGGTTAGTGACTAATTGTTTTTCTGATACTTAAAAAATATTTATTATTACATAAAAGAATTAAAATTTTGAATAAAGTTTTAGAAATTAAATTAAAAATTTTATATTTGCTGTAAATACAAAAAAAATATTAACCTTATTGATAAAAAAACGAAAACTGGCTTTGTTTATTAACCTTAAGCATAAAATCGTTTTATCAATTAAAGATAGTTATTAACTTTTAGAATTAAAGTTATACGTATAGTAGTACCATAAATACTCGTGTGATATGAAAAAACTGTGTTATTTGCGACGTATTGAACGAATCGTTTTATTCATTTTCTTTCTTTTATTTATTAGAGTTGGACATGCTTTAGCTCAAAGTTTACCTAATGAAATAGCCATTGTATGTCAAAATGAACCAATGAAGCTTGTTTTGAATAAAATAGAACAAAAGACCCAATATAAGTTTTTATATAAACAAGAGGATATAAAGAATATAAATGTAACCGTTGATATTCAGACTAAAAATATTAAAAAACTTCTGAATAGTATTTTAGCTCCATATTCTTTAAAGTATGAAATTGTAGGAGATAACATTACTATTTCCACTTTTAAGTCGTTGGAGAACAGTCACTTAAAAGGTCGTGTAGTAGATGATAAAGGACTACCCTTGCCTGGCGTAAATATAAAAACAAATGAAAGTTCTGTAGTGGGAGTTACTGATGCCGATGGTCGGTTTGATATTTTCATTCCACACGATAAAAAAATATCTAAAGTAGAATTCTCCTATATTGGAATGAATAAAACTTCAGTTAATTTTACAGGGAAACAACTCTTTGTTACTATGAAAGAAGATGCCCAAAGTGTAGGAGAAATTGTTGTTAATGGTATATTTGAGCGGAAAAAAGAAAGTTTTACAGGTGCTACAACGGTTATTAGGAAAGACGAACTCATGAGAGGTGGAAGTCAGAACTTATTGCAAAACCTTAAAAATTTAGATCCCGCATTCAAAATAGTTGAGAATATGGATTTGGGGTCTAATCCCAACTCTATGCCTGAAGTTAGGATGCGCGGCCAGCAATCTATGCCTGACTTAAAGGGTACATATAAAGGTAATCCTAACCAGCCATTGTTTATATTGGATGGTTTTGAAACAGATGTGACGACTATTTACGATTTGGACATGAACCGCGTAGAAACTGTTGTCTTATTAAACCCAAATCGGTCATTAGGATTTCTCTGTGTCGTACGGCAAAGAGAAATCCTTTAATTTTTTCCATATGGA
>NZ_QFFX01000132.1:0-1773 GCF_023522295.1 Prevotella sp. TCVGH
AATATTGACTGCGGGTGAGCCAATAGTGCTCAAAAACAAGAATGATAGAGGATGGGGTAAGGTTTTGCAGAGGTCTCAAATTACTAAAATAAATACACAACTATCTACATTTTTAACGATAATCCGCTCAATTCTCTTCTTTGATACGCATTTTTTTAACTGCTATCACCTTATCAGTCAATAAATCTTTTTCACATCAAATGAAAGTATTTGTATAAACGGTTTTGCCATTGAAAAGTAATATTTGTACAACGAAATACACCCGCAAAACAGCTTATGTAAAGTTTGTATCAAGCTGCATAGAATGAAAATAAATGCTGAATTTTCTTTACAAAGTGACTCTCATAACTCGCGTATTTACAACCAACGTCAAAGTTGGTCGCAAATACGCTAAAAATGAGCGAGGTTTGTAAATCATTGTTATTGACAAAGTTACGTTTACATCTTGCTTTTATATTATTATTTTTACCATTTTTGGGTGGCTAAAGCATTGAGATAGAGGCACAACTAATCAGCGAAAATGAAGAAATATCGAAGTTGGTGTAAACTGACTGATAATGAGCAGGAAACGGAATAATTTGCATAGAAGTGCTCTTTTCAAAAAGAGTTATAATGTGCAGATTTAGGCAGAAGTTTAGTTACCAAACCGTTACCCGATTTTGCTATAGGTAACGATGGAGTAATGTTCGGTAACTGAATTATTTTTACTCGTGTGGCTATTGCGACGGTCGGCAGTTTTCTGCATAAGTGAGAAACGCTTTGAAATTGGTAATTTTGCCGCAAAACATCAAAGCGTATGAAAACAGAAAAAATGAAGGTGTTGCTCTACCTCAAAAAGAGCGGTCTGGACAAGTCGGGTAAGGCTCCGATTATGGGGCGGATAACCATCGGACGTTCTATCGCGCAGTTCAGTTGCAAGCTCTCCTGTAATCCTGACCTGTGGAATCCCCGTGAGAGCAGAATGGACGGAAAAAGTCGTGAGGCGGTGGAAGTGAATGGCAGGTTGGAGAACTTGCTGCTGTCCATTCAGTCAGCTTATCAGTCTTTGCTTACAAGAGGTTGCCCATTTGACGCAACCGATGTGAGGGAACAGTTTCAAGGAAGTGTGCAGACACGGTGCATGCTCGTCGAAAGGCTTGATATGCTCATCAAAGAGAAAGAAAGTCATATTGGTGTAGACATCAGAAAAGAGTCAATGGCAAGCTATCACTCCACGAGAATCCACTTGCAGGAGTTCATCCAGGCGAAATATAAGGTTTCTGACTTAGCCCTCTCACAACTGACAGAGAACTTCATCCATGAGTTTCAGCAGTACTTCTTGGGGGAGTGTGGATTTCAGGAAAGCTCATTTTACAATGTTGCCACCCATTTGAAAACGGTATGCAGGCTGGCTTACCGTGAGGGGTTGGCAGACATCCTGCTTTTCGACAAAGTCAAAATCAGCAAGGGTAACAAGAAACTCCCCAAAGCACTTGACAGAGGGGCATTTGAGAAGTTAAAGACTCTCCACTTTGAGGACTTGGAGGAGGAAATGGAGACAGCAAGGGATATTTTCCTCTTTGCCTGTTATACGGGTGCTGCATATTGTGATTTGATGGAACTGGACAATTCCCATCTTGTGCGTGATGACGAGGGTATCCTTTGGCTGAAGTTCAACCGCCAAAAAACAGGTGTGCCTTGTCGTGTCAAACTGCTGCCCGAAGCCATACGGCTGATGGAGAAGCTCCACAGCGATGAAAGGGAAACATTGCTCCCTTTCATGGGATATGCCAC
>NZ_QFFX01000133.1:0-1723 GCF_023522295.1 Prevotella sp. TCVGH
CGTTGTTTCGTCTCCAGAAAGGAGGTGTTCCAGCCGCACCTTCCGGTACGGCTACCTTGTTACGACTTAGCCCCAATCACCAGTTTTGCCCTAGGCCGCTCCTTAACGGTTACGGACTTCAGGCACCCCCAGCTTTCATGGCTTGACGGGCGGTGTGTACAAGGCCCGGGAACGTATTCACCGCGCCATGGCTGATGCGCGATTACTAGCGAATCCAGCTTCATGGGGTCGGGTTGCAGACCCCAATCCGAACTGGGAGACACTTTGAAGATTAGACCAAACTTGCGTTAAGCCAACACTCTGTATGCCCCATTGTAACACGTGTGTAGCCCCGGACGTAAGGGCCGTGCTGATTTGACGTCATCCCCACCTTCCTCACACCTTACGGTGGCAGTATCCATAGAGTGCCCAGCATCACCTGATGGCAACTAAAGAAAAGGGTTGCGCTCGTTATGGCACTTAAGCCGACACCTCACGGCACGAGCTGACGACAACCATGCAGCACCTCCACCAGCGCCCCGAAGGGCCTCAACATCTCTGTATCGTTCGCTGGCAGTTCAAGCCCGGGTAAGGTTCCTCGCGTATCATCGAATTAAACCACATGTTCCTCCGCTTGTGCGGGCCCCCGTCAATTCCTTTGAGTTTCACCGTTGCCGGCGTACTCCCCAGGTGGGATGCTTAATGTTTTCACTTGGCCACTCATCCAAATAGGACGAATAGCGAGCATCCATCGTTTACCGTGCGGACTACCAGGGTATCTAATCCTGTTTGATACCCGCACTTTCGAGCATCAGCGTCAGTTATGCTACAGTAAGCTGCCTGCGCAATCGGAGTTCGTCATGATATCTAAGCATTTCACCGCTACACCATGAATTCCGCCTACTTCCTGCATACTCAAGTCGACCAGTTCGCGCTGCAAGCCACCGGTTGAGCCGGTATATTTCACAACACGCTTAATAGACAGCCTACGCTCCCTTTAAACCCAATAAATCCGGATAACGCCCGGACCTTCCGTATTACCGCGGCTGCTGGCACGGAATTAGCCGGTCCTTATTCATGTGGTACCTGCAATGCATGACACGTCACGCACTTTATCCCCACATAAAAGCAGTTTACAACCCATAGGGCCGTCATCCTGCACGCTACTTGGCTGGTTCAGGCTCTCGCCCATTGACCAATATTCCTCACTGCTGCCTCCCGTAGGAGTTTGGACCGTGTCTCAGTTCCAATGTGGGGGACCTTCCTCTCAGAACCCCTACTGATCGTCGCCTTGGTGGGCCGTTACCCCGCCAACAAGCTAATCAGACGCATCCCCATCCATAACCGCTAAACCTTTAATCGTTATTTGATGTCAGCAAACGATATCATACGGTATTAGGCCGTCTTTCAACGGGTTATCCCGTAGTTATGGGAAGGTTGGATACGCGTTACTCACCCGTGCGCCAGTCGTCATCAAGGAAAGCAAGCTTTCCTCATGTTACCCTGCGACTTGCATGTGTTAAGCCTGTAGCTAGCGTTCATCCTGAGCCAGGATCAAACTCTACATTGTAAAATATATTTGAAATGGAAAAGATAAAACATATAAAGCTTACGCCATATACCCCTATCTCAACCAACTTCGTTGTCTCTGTTCAGAACGAAACTCCAGAATTTAAAAGTATTCTCACCTTAGTTCTTTTCTAATGAATTGAACGGTTCGTAAAACTTGTTACCTATGTATTTA
>NZ_QFFX01000134.1:0-1714 GCF_023522295.1 Prevotella sp. TCVGH
ACCCGGTGTTCCCATGCCGGGCTGGTGGCTGTTGCTTCTTCTAAAGTCATCGTACTAATAAACTTCACGCTAAGTGATTGATAATGAACAGTTAATAAATTACAAATATTTTCCAATTATTTGGAAAGCAACATAGAAGTCCGATGTTTGCCGCCAGTTTCCTTCAGATTTCATCTCACGATGAACACCCTTGCTCTTGGCTATGTAATTCCCGCTATTAGGGCTTACTCGGGACTTCCACCCGTTAGATAATGCTCATGCCGAACGTACTAAACAGAACGTCGAAGTGCATATTATATGCACTCCGCTTTCAAGTAAAAAAAGATGAAAAAAACATTATTGATTATCTTCTTTAGTTTTATCCAATTGCTGAGTTTTTCTGCACAAAATGAAGCAAAAATAAGGGTAATAGTAAGTAACGATTACAACACTGAAGACCAGTGGGTGTATTTATTTGAAGGAGTCGGAAATGTATTTTCGATAGAAGATTCCGTTCTTTTAGCAAAGGGGCAACGAGAGTTCAGAATGCGCGCAAACTGTAAAGAACCATATGCATATTGTTGGCTGGCTTTTTCTAAATCAGGGCCAATACAGCCTGTTATATATTTAAGCAATGGTGATGATGTAACGGTATATATTGATAGAAACACTTCATTGAATCCATATACCGAAGGTTCAAAACAAATGCAAGAACTCTTTTCCATTAATGGTAAATATACTGAAGTCCGAAATAAATTACAGTCATTAAAAGAAGAAAGTTTGAATCCTGCCTATGATGATATGAAACGGAATCGATTAAATGACAGCATCAACGCTATGACCCACTATTTGAAGCTTGGATTATCATTTGAACTTCTCAAGACAATTAAATATCCCAAAAACTATTGGCTAGAGTTGTATCAAATTTACTATCTATTACCAAAGAATCAAGCTGATAGTGTTTTGATTGCAGCCAAGCAGAAATTTCCAGATTACGAAAAAATTCAATTATTTCCTTCATACAAAAAATATCCCCCAATGACCGATGAAAGTAAAGCTAATCAAAAGCGTTGGTTGACGATTTTAAGTGAGAAAGAACATATACCGCTTCGTCCTGCACCAAGACCCGCACAAGTAAATTTAGATACCATCAAAGCCGAAAAATATAAAATAGGCGACATTGTTGCTGACATTCAACTGCCGGACAGAAACGGGAAGATGATTTCACTCTACGACATCAAGACCGACTATGTACTGATCGATTTCTGGGCAAGTTGGTGTGGTCCCTGCCGAAGCGAGATACGTAACTATATGCTGAAAGATTACAATAAGTACAAAGAGTGGTTTACAATCTACTCTATTACCATAGACGAAAACGATAAGAATTGGAAAGATGCGGTGGATTTTGACAAAAGCGGTGCCTTCACACATGTAACATGGAAAGATCAACCGAACCGTTATAAATTAGAAAAGCAATTTAAAGTGGAATCCATCCCAACAAATTTCCTATTGGATAAAGAGCACAGGATTATTGCCACTGATTTACGAGGTAACGATTTGTATCTGAAAATAATGGAATTGACTTTAAAAAATAAAAAAGTGTTTTGAATAGACATTTACCCATAGGAATAAATCAATGAAAAGCAATTATAAATCTAAATATAAGTTACTATGTTTGCAAAGGCTAACACACGGAGACAAGTCGGATGCCGCTCTTCGGAGGCTTCGCGCCTCC
>NZ_QFFX01000135.1:0-1658 GCF_023522295.1 Prevotella sp. TCVGH
TAGGGTCTGCTGAATTATTATCTCTTCACAGACAGAGGGTAGCAGACGTAGACCCTCATAGTGACGATAATGATGAAAAAACGCCAGATTTCGGTCAGGGCAAGACAAAGTTCCCTAAGGAACTTCATCACGTTTTTAACGAAGTAGCACATTCCTGTCCAGCATCGTGCTGTATCTGGAAGCTTGGCTCTTATGTCATTGGCTCGATAGATTCTCTTGCCAGTACCGAATGAGCATTCGATTTCATTGCGTTCCCCGATGGCTTTGGCCATTCTGGATTTCATCTCATCTGAAGGAGGATCCTTCGGTGGTCGCCCTAACGGTTTGCAGTATGAATGGATTTCAAAATCCTCAAGTATATCTCGGTTTGACCTGTTCAGGTAAATCTTATCCGCAAGGATGGTGGCCGGAAGATAGCCGAAGCGTTCTTTGAAAAGTTGAATCTGTAGCAAGAGGTCCTGGCTCTCGTTGTAGGCATCCCAGCTGTGGTGGTCGATGAACGTATAGCCCTCGACTATGCTTGCACCTATCTTGGCCCCGAACTCAGTCCTTGCCTTGGCCTTTCCACGGACAATGGCACGGACGTGTGGCTGAAAGATGCTCAGTATGCGGTCTGCACAAGTATGAGTCTTTGACCTGTACATCTCCTGCTGCTGATGGTACATCGTGAGGATTGCAGTCAAGGTGCGTTTCTCATATAGGAATAGGCTCTCGTAGTACGTCTTGTTCTTTGCAAGCAAGTCCATTAAGATGCGGATGTCCTTGCGCAAGTAGTTGAGCATCACCCCGATAGTATCACGCACCATCTTGCCTTTCTTCTTGGCTTTCTTGACAAGCTGAAGGTATGCCTGACGTGCATGCTTGTAGTTCGTGCGTGGCTTGTGCAGCTCAAACATCTCGCACACCTTTATAATATAGTCGGTAACCTTGCGGCAACCATCATGTATTATATCAACGTCAACAGGATAACGCATCTCTGCATCGGCACAGGTAGCATCAATCTTCAGCACTCCCTTGTGCTCGCGACCTTTTGAGTCGGTGAAGGAAGCGGCATTCGGATCCTCTGGTTTCGGAGTCGGCGGGTCCTCATCATTCCTCTTCGCCTCTTCTTCTTCACGCTTGCGTTTCTCTTCAAGAAGACGCCTCTGCTTGTCGAGAAGCTTGACTGTCATCTTGTTGAGTTCTTCCTCTGAGATTCGCTTGCGTATCGTGACGAATAGGCTCGGGTCGAATATAGGCTTGTCGGTGAACTCATGCAATCCACAAAAGTACTGCATGTAGGGACTCTCTCTGATAATCTCGATGGTCTCGGCATCACTTAGGTTTAGTTTGTGCTTGATAATCATTGCGCCGAGAATCATGCGTGCCGGCTTGTTCCCTGCACCTTTCTTCTGATTGTCCAACCTTGAGTTGTATTCCTTCTCAAGTTCTGTCCATGGAAGAAGGTCACCGAGAGCCACCCATCGGTTTGTCTTGTCCAACTCATCAAGGGATGAGCGGAGCAAACCGAGGTTAAGTTGCTTGTATTTTGGAGCGTAAAACTTCATCTTGCTATGGATTTAACTATATAAAGGTACGATTTTCTAGTTAAACAAACGAAGAAATAAAGTTATATAAACTTAAATATCAGAGAGTTATACATTATTCAGTAAACACTA
>NZ_QFFX01000136.1:0-1656 GCF_023522295.1 Prevotella sp. TCVGH
TAGAATGAATGAAAAAATTTGACAAGTAAATTAGGAAAAGTGAATAAAGACTGTCAAGTGATTTTAGGAAAGTACAATTTGCATGCTTTAATGCTGTTGGAGCATGTGAATAACACCTCTAATGTATGTTTCCAAGAGCGTAAACTCAATGTTTTAGCTTCAATCGACGTTTTATTTGTTAAAATCAGCCCATTTTTGTAGTTCGTTTGCCTATTGATTTTTTCTATTTTGAAGATTTTAGATGACCGTTTTTTGGTAAAATTATAAGACAAAAGCTTCGAAAATCTTTACCATGTATGATAATGCTGTAAATGAGATAGCGCTTTCATCAAGGGGTCATTTTTGTTACAACCAATGCAACAAATCGGGTAAGCCATGAACACAAACCATGCGATTTGCTGCAGCTGTAAGATTGGTTGTTAAAACCAAAGAAATAAGTTTTGTTTTTCACAATTGGCCACTTTTTTCAATGAAAGAACCGTGTTGCTGTGTGAAGATTCTTCAGTGAGTTGCAAAATCTTGTGATATTTGTGATGAATAGTTCGTCATTTTTTTATTAAATTTGTCGCGTTTAGAAATATGTTTCATTATCCTATCCGTTGAGTCATGCAAATGTTTTTACGATCTTCTCTCCTTTCATTATATTTACTGGTTTGTGTTCTTAGTGCTTCGGCGCAATCGTTAAAGCCTCAAGGCATCTTTGAAAAGCAACAGAATGTGATTACAGGCGGTTATTCTTTTTGGCTCTATAAGCCTGCGGACTATATAGACGACGATCATGATTTCCCTTTGATTATTTTTCTGCATGGTGCCAGTTTATGTGGTCGTAATTTGAACAAGGTTCGTAGATATGGAGTGTTGGATGCGATTGATCGTGGAAAAGTAATTCCTACATTAGTGGTGGCACCTCAAAATCCCGGTGGAGCATGGAGTCCCAGCAAGTTGAACGCGCTTTTAGAATGGATGAAGAGTAACTACCGGGTGGACAGTACACGAGTTTATGTTTTGGGCATGAGCTTAGGAGGATATGGAACCATGGATTTTGTGGGAACTTATCCCGACAAAATCGCTGCCGCAATGGCGTTGTGTGGTGGTTGCTCGCTGAAGAATCAGGACGGATTAGGACGTGTGCCACTATGGATTATGCATGGAACAGCCGATAGAGCGGTGAGTATTAAGGAATCAAAAAAGGTGGTTGAATACTTGCAACAAAAGGACATGGACCACCTTTTGCGGTACGACTGGATGCAAGGAGGTGGGCATGGAGCACCTGCGCGGTTGTTTTATCTTCAGAAAACTTATGATTGGCTCTTTTATCATTCCCTGAAAGATTCACCACGTGAGGTAGATCGCTCATTTGACATCACCCCCGAAGATATCAAGACCACTTATCAAGAATTAAGAGCTTTGCCTCATATGTACGATAAAGATTAAGGTAGAACACAATTTTTGCGTATCTTGTGTTTGATGTTTTTGAGGATTTGAGTCGCTTGTTTTTGGCATCACTCATCAATTCTCAGAGGTATGGTGTCGTTTCTAAAAAGCCTTGTTGTATGATTTTTCAGAACTGGCATTATTCAGGGTCAGTCGTAAAACCCAGTTGCACCCCTCCTCTCATGCACATAATTTCATAAGCCTGTAAAGGAAGAAAGGAAT
>NZ_QFFX01000137.1:0-1594 GCF_023522295.1 Prevotella sp. TCVGH
CCTTAATTCCGCAACATAATTGATAATTATTTTTATAAGTTCCTGAGCAACATTTTGTTGCCCAGGTTTTTGCCATGTCAGCGTTTTCACTTACCTTAGTGTTGCGAATCCAAAGACAAAGAAAACCGCAACAGGCATGGCAAAGGTAGCAATAAAATCCGAAAGACTCACTCCTTTTGGAGGCATATTTCCAATCATGGAGCAATTTACCTCCCTTCTCTCCTCTACAATTGACTCAACACTTGGGTTGAGATGCAAACTCTATGGTTATCAATACAGCGAAATCATCCGCTCCCTCCTATGCGTTTACTTCTGCGGCGGTTCTTGCGTTGAGGATGTCACCGCCCACTTAATGAGTCATCTTTCCCTTCACCCCACACTCCGCACCTGTAGCGCCGACACCATCCTTAGGGCAATAAACGAACTGACCCGGGAAAACATCTCATACACGTCTGATGCCGGAAAGTCCTATGATTTCAATACGGCAGACACACTCAACACATTGCTCCTGAATTGCCTGTTGTCCACAGGGCAGTTGAAAGAGGGCGGGGAGTATGACGTTGACTTTGACCACCAGTTCATTGAGGCGGAGAAGTACGATGCAAAGCCCACGTACAAGAAATTTCTTGGTTACAGGTCCGGTGTGGCCGTTATCGGCGACATGATTGTCGGCATAGAGAACAGCGACGGCAACACCAATGTACGCTTTCACCAGAAGGACACGCTAAAGAGGATTTTGGAGAGACTTGAAGAGAAGAAGCTGACAGTCAAACGCTTCAGGGCCGACTGCGGCTCATGCTCTGAAGACATTGTGGATGAGGTCAGGAAGCATTGCAGGACATTCTACATACGCGCCAACCGCTGCTGCTCGCTCTATGATGACATCTTCGCGCTCAGAGGGTGGAAGAAGGAAGAGATAAACGGCATCGTGTTTGAGTTGAACTCCATTCTCGTTGAGAAGTGGAAGGGCAAACCGTATCGCCTGGTAATCCAGAGACAGAGACGCATGGGCAGTGGACCGGACCTGTGGGAGGGGGAATATACATACCGCTGCATCCTGACCAACGATTACGAATCATCCATGAGGGACATCGTGGAGTTCTATAACATGCGCGGTGGCAAGGAACGCGTCTTTGATGACATGAACAATGGGTTTGGATGGGACAGACTGCCTAAATCCTTCATGGCGGAAAATACCGTGTTCCTGCTCCTGACGGCACTGATACGCAATTTCTACAAGGCCATCATGCAAAGGATTGAAGTGAAGAAGTTCGGGCTCAAGGAAACCAGCCGTATCAAGACGTTTGTCTTCAAATTCATTTCAGTACCTGCCAAGTGGATTAAGACCGCAAGGCAATGTGTGCTGAATATCTACACCGACAACCATGCATATGCAGAAGCCTTCAAAACTTCTTCCGGATGATTTACATCACTTGATGGCCACTGATTGCGTATTGCCTCAAGTCGCTTTATGGGGTAAGGGGATGGTATGCGCATTGAAACGGACGCGAGGACTTAATGGTTATCTTACGAATCAAAAGTCCATTTCTCTTTATGTAGGTAGCACTTCGGGAATGGAGTTGCGGATTTAAGG
>NZ_QFFX01000138.1:0-1569 GCF_023522295.1 Prevotella sp. TCVGH
CCAAATTTATTTAGTTATGTTTTGTTAATCAACTCGCTCATTTTCAAACAATTATGTGATTATTAACAGAGTATTGAAGAAGAGGAAGTAATATAATTGCAGCAATAACAAACAAAACAAATATTCCCATTGAAAATGAGCCTTTCGGCAAAATATACCAAAAAGCTCATTTGTGTAGTTAATTTTGATTTTGACCTTTTGAATTTTGTAGTGCAGTAACAACAGCTGTTGCAACAGTTAGAGCGGTACCTGCCACTTTACTCCAGTTAATCTTCTTTTTAGAATTAGAATCTCCCATTTTTTAATAATTTAAAAGTTAAACAAATTTTCCGTGTAACAATTTTATTTGTTCTGTCACATTCAGTATTTATATTAAATGTTTTCATCACCCTATCTTCTCCACCCTCAAGCATGAGCAATTGAGTGCGCCCATTTTATCTAAGTCTACACCAAAGTTGTTGATGAAGAGTTGGTTCACTTTTTTGCATTCTTGGATGTTTGTGACAGGATTGTTAACAAACGAAGCTATTTGCACGCTCATTCCCGGCTCGATAAGCATACCTGCGGTATTCTTACGGCGTGTTACGGTAATTCTGAATAATGCCATATTTTTAGGTTTTTATTGGTTAATGCACTTTGTTGTTTCTTCATGGCGCAAGCCTAAAAAGAGAGGCATGAACGCCTCGGTATCACATTCTACTAAGAGTAAGGCTCTGGTAAACCCGAAATTAAGTAAAATACGAAAGAGGAATCCATGCCTATGCTGGCAGTGAACTCGCTCTGACTCTCCGTATTCATAATTTCAAGTTTAAATTTACCAGATTTTACTCCTTGAACAGAATTGTCATGGCGTGCACACAATTTTATGTCGCTCACATATTGATAGCAAAGATATAAAATATTTTTATACATCTGCAAAACGTTTGCAAGAAAAAATTGGATTCCTCTCATTTTTTATATTTTATCTTTTAACCGCATGCTACTTGCATCAATCTCCACATTCCCCTTTGGGATGTATCTGTTTATATAATGTCGCACCATGTTGATTTACCATATGAGTTAATTTTGCATGAAATTTATGATTTACTAAGCGCAAAATTACAGGGGCGTGTTGCCATATTGTGTCATAACAAAAAAAATATTGAGCTTTTTGTGTGTTTTCTCACGATGGAGTGAAATAAAAAAAAGCATGCCTTGGCTTGCTGCAATCTTTAGAACGAAACAAGACGCTTCGCCTTTCTTATAATACAAATACACCTCTGAGGTGACGACTTGATAAACAAAGCGAGACATCTCGTCCCACTTTATAGCATTCTCATTGACGACTATAAGCTTATTGAAAAAATAAGCTGCCTGTAATAAGGGTGAAACTTTCGTAAGTGATGAATATCAAGAGCCTTTGTATGCTAACGTGCATTAAATCTAACAAACGCTAACTCACCACCATTCCTTAAAGGCTGGTTCTATAAATTACCACCGCATATAGTCATTAAACCCAAATCGGTCATTAGAAAAAGCTTCTTGTCATTTTCTAATGACCGCCATTAGAAAAACAGCATTGTATATACT
>NZ_QFFX01000013.1:0-61734 GCF_023522295.1 Prevotella sp. TCVGH
TCTTTTAAGTTCTTTTGTCATATTATTTTACTTTTTATGAGGTTAATAATATGTCAAGCTATTTCAGTATAAGACAGTTAGTAGCGTTAAGTCAATAACTTCATTTTATAGGTGATTGCGAGTAACAAATCTGAAGATTTGTTATTCTATATTTTCAACGGTCACCCCGTCAAATTCAGAGATGAAATCAATAAAACCGTTGTCAAACTTACTTCGCTTCATCACCATTTCCATGCTGACATGGTAAGCCTCTTTGGCTTGAAAACTTTCAAGTTTTACACGGTATGAATGTAGAACAGCCTTTTCGTTTTTTAATCTTAAAAGAATTTCATCAATATGTGCTTTGTCTGGTGAGATAAAGGAAAAACTGATATGGCGTGTTCCAAAATGCTGTATCGTGTAGTTCAGAACCTCCAAACAGATAAGCACCAAAACCGTGCTGGCAACGGAAATGGTGAACAATCCCGCACCCGTAGCCAAGCCGATGGCGGAAGTAACCCACAAACCCGCAGCAGTGGTGAGGCCTCTGACTACATGTTTTTGGAAAATAATCGTTCCTGCTCCGATAAAACCAATACCGCTAACCACCTGTGAAGCAATGCGTGAAGGGTCTAAAGAGACGTTGGGTGAGGTCTCCAAAATGTGAGAAAAGCCATATTGTGAAACAACCATGAAGAGCGCACTACCAAGGGCTACCAAAAAATGGGTGCGAAAACCTGCTTCTTTGGCACGATATTCCCGTTCTATCCCAATCAGACCGCCTAAGATGCCTGCAATGAAAATCCGAATAATGAAGGTTAATTCCATAAATTACTTTTATCTTTGCGAAGATAAATAAATTTTAGTGAAAATACAAATGAGTATCGAAAAAAATCCATTATCTTTGTATAGCGTATTGAGTTGTTCATTTTTTATCGAACAATCTCAGGCTTTTTTTATAGGAATAACAGTGTTATGAAATCTCTAAAAGAACTATACAAAATAGGAAAAGGCCCTTCGAGTAGCCATACGATGGGACCGCAATTGGCTTCAAAAATCTTTTTGAATAAGTATCCTCAGGCAGACAGCTATGAAGTTACGCTCTATGGAAGTTTGGCAGCCACAGGGAAAGGTCACTTGACCGATGTGGCTATTGCTGGTGTTTTGGGCGAGCACAAGGATTTGGATATCGTTTGGAAACCGCAAATATTCCTCCCTTTTCATCCCAATGGCATGCTGTTTAAGGCTTTTGATGCGCATAAACAAGAAATAGGAGAGTGGACTGTTTATAGTGTGGGCGGTGGTGCTTTGTCCGAGGGCAAGGGCAAAGACGACATGTTCAACACAAAGAGTGTCTATGAAATGAATACCTTGGCAGAAATTATGGCGTGGTGCGAGGAGAATGGGCGCAGCTTTTGGGAGTATGTCGATGAATGCGAAGACGATGATATATGGGACTACTTGCTCGAAGTGTGGCAAGTGATGAAAGAAGCTGTGGAGAGAGGCATCAACCATGAAGGTGTCTTGCCCGGTCCTCTGAACTTGAGACGCAAGGCAGCCAGTTATTTCGTGAAAGCCAATGGTTACAAGAAATCACTTCAGTCACGGGCGTTGGTCTATGCCTATGCGCTGGCTGTGAGTGAAGAGAATGCTTCGGGAGGTACCATTGTGACCGCACCCACATGTGGATCATGTGGAGTGATGCCTGCTGTGCTTTACCATTTGTCGAAAGGACACGGCTTCAGTGATACTCGAATTGTGCATGCCATGGCAACAGCAGGCTTGTTTGGGAACATTGTCAAGTACAATGCTTCTATCTCAGGAGCTGATGTCGGTTGTCAAGGTGAGGTTGGTGTGGCTTGTGCGATGGTATCAGCAGCAGCTTGTCAACTATTTGGGGGCAGCATTGCTCAAATAGAATATGCCGCCGAAATGGGACTCGAACACCATTTGGGAATGACATGCGACCCTGTTTGTGGATTAGTTCAAATCCCTTGTATCGAGCGAAATGCCTTTGCGGCAACCAGAGCATTGGATGCAAACCTATACGCAACGTTCTCGGATGGTAAGCACCATGTGTCCTTTGATAAAGTGGTTCGGGTGATGAAAAAGACGGGTCATGATTTACCTTCCTTGTACAAAGAGACGAGTGAGGGTGGGTTGGCTGCCGAAATTTGTTAGCGAGAGGCTTGAAATCCCTCTAACAATTCGTACTTCTTGTGCATCATTCTGTTGTATATGTTGCGCAACCACCAAGGACTACTGCATACGAAAAGACTGCCAATGACGATGAGCAGGATATAAATCTGAAAATTGTTCAGGAAGATTTGCAACACCGACATGAATGACGGAGGAACTGTTACGCAGATGATGTTGATGAGCGGCTGTCGGTAGTTGTTGTGAGAGTAATTCTTATTGATAAACTTTTTGTTGAGTGGAATGCACTGTTTGTTGTACACAGCCAATTGAAAAAGCAAAAAGTATTGAAATCCTGCCGTGAAAACCGCATAAGAAATGATTTGAAGAACATCAAACTTCCCTGAAAAAAGGGTGGGAAGCATGAGTATCAACGGCATGATGAGCATTCCCACATAAAAGAGATATTTGGCTTTGAGTAAGCTGAGAATATTCTCTTTTTGTACCATGAGACAGTCGATGTAATTGCCCTCGTAGTCCATAATGCGTGAAAGCGACATCGCACCAAATACCACAAAGTTGTAAAAACTAAAGAAGTCGGTGTAAAAAGTCCCATCATAAACATCAGTGAAAGCCAACAATAAGGAAAAAAGTATGACAATTGACATGCTTCCAATGAACGTTTTGCGAGGGTTTTTATTACGAAGAATCGATTGAATTTCGAGTTGTAAATAAGTTCCTACATCCCCATAGTTTTCAAACAAAGAGAGTTTCTTAAGTGTAGACGCATTGGTTTTCTCTGTATTTTCCAGTTCGCTTGTGATATGGGTATATTGAATGTGGCGGTTCAGCACGATGAGCGCAATCAATAGTAACATGGAACCGAGGAAGGGGAGTGGGTTGTTCGCTTCTATAAGCGTTCCTATTGTGGCATAGACAGAAAGCAAATTCTCTATTCCCGCATTCTCTCCAATATACCAAGGTGACGCTAAAATGGCAAAAATGCCGATAGGTAACAGCCACCAAAATACAGAGTCTGTGGTCAAAATTCGTGTGATATCATAAACTTGTCGGTTCAGATAAATCAAGAGCGTGTAGAAGGCAAGAATCCCAAGGCTTATCCATATTCCAAAGCTAAACAGCACAGACATCAGCAAATAGGGGATGATGAAGGCGTACCAAATAAAGTTTGAGGCTTTGAAGAACGACATACCGATGAGGTTGTCTATGCAGGTGTATTTGGAAATGGGGAGGAGTATGTAGGGTTTTACTAATTGGGCAGGGGCTTCTTGGGTGGTTAAACTAAACATAAAGTCAGCCGCAAGAATGAAAGGAATGATGGAACAAATAAATTCCAACGATGTCATGGAGGTGCTGCCTTGTACAAGAAGAGAGAAAAGAATAGCCAAAAAAGCCATGTAAATCAGCCCAAAGACGATTCCTACCCACATCACAATTTGGGCAATTTTGTTTTGTTGAAAGCTCAAGCTACGCTTTTCTGCAAGTTTGCGATGCCGCCACATCATCTTAAAGAGTGCTATTCGCTGTTGGAAGTCTGTGGCAGATAAACAAAGTTTTGTTCGGTTCATCATGTTGTGGCTTGACTTAAATGGAGAAGGATGCGTTGGCTGGTTGGCTTATCTCAAATCAATCACTTCTGCAGAAGGGAAATCTCGTGATTTGAAAACAAACAAGTTGTTGGGTAAGTTCTTGGTACGGAAGTTACGAACTTGAATGGTAGACCATTGATTGCCTTGCTTGATTTTGATTTGTGCAGGGATGTAATTACCCTTATTGATTAAAATGTACATCTCGGAAATACTGCTTCGCTTGTTTTGAGCAACCATTCGTATCTGATAATTGTTTCCCACGGTTTTGCTATACAGTTGGTATCCAGATTTATACATATAGATAAAAGTATAAGGATTCATGGAAACCTGTTGCGTATGTGAAGGAGAGGAGATGTTCACTTCGTTGGTTTGCTTCAGGTAGCTCCACTGGGTTTTGCCATCGAACCACACCGTTGCCTGTGGCATACGTGCATAAAACTTTGCGCCTTTAATGGCAATAGAGCCATTGGTTTTACCCAATTTAGGATGCGAATAGGTGAAATTGGCACTCGCACCCGCCTTGTTTCCGATGATAGCAGCTGTCTTATCAAGAATTTTTCGTGCTTGTTGGTTGTTTTGAGCGTGAATTGAAATGGAAAAAACCAATGCAATAAGTACTGCTCCTGCTTTCAAAAATATATTCTGTAATTTACGTTGTTTCATATTGTTGATGTTGTTTATCCATGTATGTTACTGATGATAGCATTCAGAGACGCTTCATCTTGAACCAATACATCGCGCGGTTTACTACCTTGTGCTGGTCCTACGATTCCTGCAGCTTCTAACTGATCCATCAATCTTCCTGCACGATTGTACCCTATGGAGAAGCGTCTTTGAATCATACTTGTGGAGCCACTCTTAGAAGTGACAATGGCATGGGCAGCTTCTTCAAAGAATGGGTCGAGACTCTGAATGTCATTTCCTCCACCAGTAGTCCCCGTTTTCCCGTCAACGGCAGGTTCTGGCAGTTGCAAAGGTTCTACAGGACCGGGCTGATTTTCTATAAATTCGTTGATTCTTTCTATCTCTGGTGTGTCTACAAACGCACACTGAACACGGACAGGTTCGTTGCCATTTAAGAAGAGTAAGTCTCCACGACCCACTAATTGGTTGGCACCCGGTCTGTCTAAGATGGTTCTCGAATCAATCATCGCACTTACTTTGAATGCCATTCTGCCAGGGAAGTTCGCCTTAATATTACCCGTAATGATGTTTGCCGTAGGACGTTGTGTTGCAATAATCATGTGAATACCCACCGCACGAGCTAACTGTGCAATACGCGTGATAGGCATTTCAATCTCTCTACCAGCAGTCATAATCAAATCGCCATACTCATCAATGATGACAACGATATAAGGCATGTATTCGTGTCCTTTGGTTAAGTTGAGCTGATGATTGACAAATTTACGGTTATATTCTTTGATATTACGTGCTCCCGCTAATTTCAGCATGTCGTAACGATAGTCCATTAAGGTGCAAAGTGAATTTAACGTTCTCACCACCTTCGTTACATCGGTGATGATAGGCTCGTCATCATTCCCCGGAGCCGTTGCCATAAAATGATCTGTAATGCGGGAGTAAACACTAAATTCTACTTTCTTAGGGTCGATGAGGACAATCTTCAACTCATTGGGATGTTTCTTGTAGAGTAGTGAGGTGATGATCGCATTCAGTCCCACAGATTTACCTTGTCCTGTTGCTCCAGCCACTAAAAGGTGCGGAATCTTTGCCAAATCAACCATAAACACCTCATTGGTAATGGTTTTTCCAATGGCTAAAGGCAGTTCCATCTTTGACTCTTGGAATCTCTTGGAATTCAAGATGCTTTCCATGGACACAATGGTAGGCTTTTTGTTCGGCACTTCAATACCAATTGTCCCCTTCCCTGGAATTGGAGCGATAATACGTATGCCCAACGCAGCCAAGCTTAGCGCAATGTCATCTTCAAGGTTTCTAATCTTAGAGATACGTACACCTTCGGCTGGTGTTATTTCGTAAAGGGTGATAGTAGGACCTACGGTTGCCTTAATTTCACGAATGGCGACCCCAAAGCTGTTGAGCACTTCGACAATGCGAGCATTGTTGGCTTTTATTTCCTCCATATCCACTTGGGGTTTGTCTTCTTCGTTGTACTTCTTAAGCAAGTCCAATTGTGGATATTTGTAATTCAAGAACGGCTCTTTAGGATTGATAGGAGTCTTCAAAACCTCTTCTACTGTCAAGGTTTTACCCGTCGCTTTTTCTCCTTCTGTAGCCACCTCAACCGTTAAGTTGCCGTCATTGTCACCCTCGGCATTCGAAGATTGTGCCGATGTTTTCGGCGTTTTTTTACCTTCTTGCTTGTTTAGCATGGACACATCGGTGAGGTCTACCACTGTTGACGGTGCCTCCTCTTCAGGTTCTTCAGAAGGATTAACGTCCTCTTCTGCGTCTTCCTCGGGTTCCACTGTCGCTTCAGGTTTCGCATCGTTATGATGGGAAAGATTTGTCACCGTAAAGGGAATCTTACTTGTCAGATACTTCACGGGGTTCAAAGCCTTTCTGATGACCTCTATGGTTTCTGCACTCAGGTAGGTTAAGAACATGAGTGCCACTAACAATAACACCGCTGTTAAGCCGGGAGGACCTACCAAATTCTCTAATTGTTGGACACAAAAGACACCGTGGTTGCCGCCAGGATTGAAGACTTGGTCACCCATAATTGGAGTTGCAAACTTCGCTAAGGTGACAGAACTCCATATCATTACAACGGTACATCCAAGGAACCATTTCCAAAGATTGACATAGTAGGCTTTCATGAGCTTCAAACCAACCAAAATGAAAAATGCTGGGATGAGGAATGAAGGGATGCCAAAGTTGAGCGTGATGAGCGAGTAGGCGATGATAGCCCCTATACTTCCACAGTAATTTGCAAAGGATTGGTCGGCATTCATCCATTCTCTGGGACGCAAATCTTCAAGAATACTCTGATCTGCTTGACCCGTAGAAAAATAAGAAACCATTGCAATAATGACGTATATTGCAATGACTAATAAAATAACTCCTAAGAGGAAGTCCGTCTTCTCGTTACTCAATATATTTTGAAAGCCGACAGCTTCTCCTACATTTTTAGGCTTGCGTTCTGGCTTCTTTCTTTTCACGCCCATATTATATCCTGTGATTTGATTGCAAAAATAGTGTAAAAATGTCAGAATCCTTTATGTTTTCAGAACTTTTTTCTATTTTTGCAAAACATAAAAATAACGAACTATGATGCGAATACTTTATAGTAAATTTAACAAAGAAGCTATCCACGAACTTCCACAAGTTTTATTTACGGGTCGAATCATAGTCATCACCTCAGAGAAAAAGGCAGAAAAAGCGGTTGATTTTCTTCTCAAGCAAAGCATTTTGGGCGTTGATACAGAGACGCGCCCCGTGTTTAGAAAGGGGCAATCTTATAAGGTCTCTCTGCTTCAAGTGGCTACGCATGACACCTGTTTTCTGTTCCGATTGAATATTTTAGGCATCACTCCATCCATCAAACGATTGTTGGAAAATACAGAAACCAAGATGATTGGCTTATCTTGGCATGATGATCTCTTGGCTCTCCATAAGCGATCTGACTTTAAGAAAGGTAACTTTATTGATTTACAAGACATTATCGGAGATTTAGGAATTAAAGATTTAAGCTTGCAAAAGTTGTATGCAAACATTTTTAGGCAAAAGATTAGTAAGCGTCAACGACTCACAAATTGGAACAATGAAACGCTCTCAGAAAAGCAAAAGCAATATGCTGCCACCGATGCTTGGGCGTGTATTCAGCTGTATGAAGAAATCATGCGTCTCAAAGTGAGTGGGGATTACCAGTTAGTGCAGGTGGAGGAAGAATCTAAGAATAATGAAGTAAAGAATGATTAGTAAAACAATTCAACTGAAAAAAGGTAAAGAGGAGTCTCTCAATCGGTTTCATCCTTGGATATTTTCGGGTGCTATCCTAAAAAAAGATGATGACATTGAAGAGGGTGAAGTCGTGAAGGTTTACACGTACGACAAGCGTTTCATCGCCTTGGGGCATTACCAAATAGGCTCCATAGCGGTACGAGTGTTGTCGTTTAGTGACACAGAAATCTCGCTCTCATTTTGGGTCTCTCGTCTTCAGTCCGCATTCGACATGCGGAGAGCCATTGGACTTGCTGACCTTTCTGATAACAATACCTTCCGATTGGTGCATGGAGAGGGCGATAACCTACCGGGATTGATTATAGACTGCTATGGCACGACAGCCGTGATGCAAGCCCATAGCGTGGGAATGCATCGACAGCGGCATGAGATATGCGAAGCCTTAAAGCAGGTCATGGGCAACCGAATAGAAAGTGTGTATTACAAAAGTGAAACGACACTACCTTATAAAGCCGACTTGGGACAAGAAAATGAGTTCTTGTTAGGTGCCAGTAAAGATGATGTTGCCCTTGAAAATGGATTAAAATTTCATGTGGATTGGTTGAAAGGGCAGAAGACAGGCTTTTTCATTGACCAACGAGAGAATCGTTGCTTGCTTGAAAAATATGCGCAAGGTCGCTCGGTTCTTAACATGTTTTGCTACACTGGTGGTTTTTCTGTGTATGCCATGCGAGGCGGAGCTAAATTAGTACACTCCGTAGACAGTAGTGCCAAAGCCATTGAGTTAACCAATGCGAACATTCAAATGAATTTCCCAAATGACGAACGGCATGCTTCTTTTTGCGACGATGCCTTCAAATTCTTGGACAGTCATGATGCGCAATACGATTTAATGGTGTTGGATCCGCCTGCTTTTGCCAAACATCGAGGGGCTTTGCGCAATGCCCTAAAGGGTTACACACGCCTCAATCTGAAAGGATTTGAACGCATCAAGCCCGGTGGCATCTTGTTCACGTTCAGCTGTTCGCAAGTAGTTACCAAGGACAACTTCCGTAATGCCGTGTTTACAGCGGCTGCACAGGCAGGGAGGAATGTACGGATTCTGCACCAACTTCACCAACCTGCCGACCATCCTGTGAACATTTATCATCCTGAAGGTGAGTATCTCAAGGGATTGGTGCTATATGTAGAGTAGTGAGACGAATGGGGGTACGTGCCCTTCTCCTTGTTTCAAATTGACACAACCATCTGTAGTGAACGACTTTGAGCGACATATCGAGCAGTACATCTCCTCCTTGTCATTATTAAATAAGGAGGAGCTTTACCTCGTGGCTCTATCGGGCGGGGCAGATAGTGTGTGCTTGCTTCGATGTTTACAGAGCTTGGGTTATCGGTTGGAGGCGGTGCATTGCCATTTTCATCTGCGTGCAGAAGAGGCGGATAGGGATTTATCGTTTTGTCAAGACCTATGCGCCCAGTTGCAAATACCTTTCCATTCCACTCACTTCGATACCAAGACTTATGCCCAATCTCACGGGGTGAGCATAGAAATGGCTGCTCGAGATTTGCGCTATTCGTATTTCCGAAAAATGGTACAGGTTCGCCATGCTGCTGCTGTGTGCGTGGGGCATCACAGCGAGGACAGTGTAGAAACGATATTGCTCAATTTGGTTCGGTCGACAGGGATTCATGGATTGACGGGCATCTCACCAAAGAAAGGAATCATTGTTCGTCCACTTCTTTGTGTTAATCGTCTGAAAATCATAGATTACCTCCATTCCATTCAACAAAACTATGTAACCGATAGCACCAATTTTGTTGCCGATGTGCAGCGCAATCAAATGCGACTACAGGTCATTCCGCAATTGGAGAAAATCAATCCTGCCGCACAAGTCAACATCTTGAAGGCGGCACAACGGTTATCGGACATTGCCGACATCTTCGACAACTATTTGTCGCAGCAGGTGCGTTGGCAGCCGTCAGAGGGTTATCGTTGGTTTCCTATTGCCGAGCTGACGCACGAATATATCTTGTGGTATCTGTTAAAAGACTTTCATTTCACCTCTGTGCAGGTAGAACAGATTTGGCAAAACCTCCATGGCGAAAGTGGAAAGCAATGGCAATCGTCCACACACGCACTTTTGTTGGACCGCAAACGACTGCTCATTGCTGCCCGTTCGGCATTTCCCTCGACCGTGTTGAGCATGCCACGGATAGGCAATTACCACTATGATGACAAATGGCAATTGGCGATTTCGCAAGAACAACCCAACTTAAGTGCCGCTGACCTCAAAGATCCCCATTGTGCCTTTGTCGACAGTCACCATGTCGCTTTTCCCTTGTGCCTTCGTCCCGTCCGTTCGGCAGACCGCTTTCAGCCGTTCGGCATGAAAGGTTCACAACTGTTGAGCGACTACATGACCAATCGAAAGATGTCGGTTTTCGACAAACGTATGCAGTTGGTGTTGACCGATGCCCATGACCACATCGTGTGGGTAGTGAATCAACGGACGGCTAATTGGTGCCGTGTAACGGATGAAACCACCGAAGTGCTTAAGGTTGTGTGTACGACTGCTCCTTGTCATTCATCATCATTTTGAGTCCTCCGTGTGGCGATAAGCGGCTTCCTTCCATCAAAGCATTTTCACAAAGAACAACTACGGGCATTGCAGAAAAGAAAAGGAAAGTGCACACTTTTGTGCTTTCATTGCTTGATTATCACATTAAAACATTATATTTGCAATATCATTAAAGACAAACACAGTATGAAATATCATCAATTCAAAGGATTGGGCATTGCCGTTGTCACTCCTTTTACACAAAGTGGAGCGGTGGATTATCATGCATTAGAACGATTGGTGAAATATCAATTGGAGAGTGGAGCCGACTTTCTTTGTATCCTTGCAACGACAGGAGAAACGCCTTGTTTAAGTTGTGATGAAAAGGATGCCATCACATCGTTGGTGAAAGACGTCAATCAAGGTAAAGTTCCGATACTCAAATATTGTGGAGGAAACAACACCGCCGCTGTGATAGCAGAGATGCAATCAACAGATTGGAGCGGAATTGATGGTATCTTGAGCATTTGTCCCTATTATAATAAGCCTTCACAAGAGGGCTTGTATCAGCATTTCAAAGCCATTTCCCAAGCCAGTCCGCTGCCTATCGTGATGTATAACGTGCCAGGACGAACGGGAGTGAATATGAGTGCGGAAACAACACTTCGATTGGCGTGGGAATGTGAGAACATTGTTGGAATTAAAGAAGCATCGGGTAGCTTGGAGCATGTGGATGAAATGATCAAAGGAAAGCCCGAGAGATTTGATGTTATCAGTGGTGATGATGCCCTTACCTTTTCAATGATTGCCAGTGGTGCGGCTGGTGTAATATCGGTCATCGGTAACGCTTTGCCAAAAGAGTTCTCGCGGATGATACGACTTGAGTTTCAAGGAGAGTACGAACCAGCTCGCAAGATTCACCACATGTTTACCGAACTCTACAGCCTCTTGTTTGTAGATGGCAACCCAGCAGGTGTGAAAGCCCTGTTGAGTGATATGGGATTGATAGAGAATGTGCTGCGTTTACCTTTGGTGCCGACGACCATTAAGACAAAAGAGAAGATGGCTGCCATCTTAAAGGATATGAGGATATAAGGGGAAGTTTATCGTTTTTATCTTTTATGGTTGGATAAAGGCTGGTTCTATAAATTACCACCGCATATAGTCATTCAATTTTTATGAAATACGTTTTGTTATCTTTTGGCTTCTTTTTGGTTCAAAATGTAAGTTCGTTCAGTCGTGTAGCTCGCTACACTCCTTCACTCTCTTGCATTTTGACCTCAAAAATAAGCTCAAAATCTAACAAAGCTAATTTGTAGAACCAGCCTAAAACTTTTCCTACTCCGTGGTGTGAGTAGCCATGCTCAACCTCTTGAGTTGTCAATTTCACTTACACCGAATGTTGAACTTCAAAATAAAACCGCTGATGTTTACAAACTATTTGTGTAAACATCAGCGGTACTGTTTAATTTAATCTATCGTATAATTCGCTGATTTTGTTTTGGTGAAACTACTCGTTTACCATGACAGCGAAGTAATCTCTCTTACCTGAAGGCCAAATACCTTTGATGTAAAGTACTGGGTCCTTACTGGTGGAGGCTTTCTTTACCGCAAGTTGCAAGTCGCTTAACGATTTCATCGGTGTGTCGTTCACATCTTGAATAACGAATCCCTTTGCGATACCAACCTCTTTCAGCGGTCCGTTGCTCACCTTCATCACCTCTAATCCGTAGCTAATGCGCAGTTGTTCTTTCTGACTCTGCGTGATTTCACGGTAATTTCCGCCTAACACATCCAAGTCAGCAACTTTCACAATGTTGGTGTTTCCTTGTGCATTCTTTAAGGTAACGGTCTTATTTACCTTATTTTTATGGTGTAAGAAAGTAATCGACATCTTGTCGCCAGGACGCTTGCTGTTAATCATTTCTTGCAGTTCTGCCATTTTTGTCACTCTCTTTCCATCGATATGCGTAATGACATCGCCTTCTTTCAAGCCTGCGGCAGCACCAGCACCATCTTCTTCTACCTTTGCAACATACACACCAGAGTTAGTTCCTAAGTCCACGTCCTTGCCTTTGTCCTTTTCTGCGTTGATGTAGTTGAGCACATCTTGTCCTTGAATGCCCAACATCGCACGCTGAACATTGCCATATTTCTTCAAATCTTCTACCACCTTACTCATAATACTGGTAGGGATAGCAAAGCCATAACCAGCATACGAACCTGTTTGCGAGTAAAGCATGGCATTGATGCCTACCAGCTCGCCTTGTGCATTCACGAGTGCACCTCCTGAGTTTCCTTGGTTAATAGCAGCGTCGGTCTGGATGAAGCTCTCTACACCGTTGGCATAGAGCGAACGTGCTTTGGCACTCACAATACCAGCTGTCACCGTGTTGTTCAATCCAAAGGGGTTGCCAATAGCGATGACCCATTCGCCCACCTTCAGGTTGTCCGAGTTCCCGATGGCGAGAGTTGGCAGGTTCTTACCTTCTATTTTGATGAGTGCTAAGTCTGTCATTTTGTCTGTTCCTATGATGCGAGCCGAAAATTCTCGGTTGTCACTCAAGGTCACTGTCAACTCATCTGCTCCTTCAACAACGTGATTGTTGGTCACGATGTACCCATCGCTCGAGATAATAACGCCAGAGCCAGTAGCTCTCTTCGGTGGAGTCTGCATTTGTCGTTTTTGAGAACCACCGTCACCAAAGATGTCTCCAAAGGGGAATCCAAAGAAGTCGGAGAACGGATTGCGTTGTTGCACTTCAACGGTCTTCCCATTTTGCACATATTTAATATGCACAACGGCAGGCAGTGCCTTTTCTGAAGCGTAAGTTAAATCAACGGGTTGTCCTGCAATAGGAGCCTGATCGCCAGCCGCATTTACCTTGATAAACGAGCCAGCCGAAAAAGCTAATGCGATAACACACATGGCTGTGAGCAAATAACTTGAATACTTTTTCATGTAGTTTATAATTAAAAAATGTTTTGTAATATTTCGTTAGAAAATGTAAGCACAATGGCTACCATTCTCTTTGTTTTGTTTCTTTGCTTGCAAATTTAATGTCTAATGCGATGATTATGCCAAAATGTCTTATATCTTTATCCCAATTTAACATTTGCGTTTCGCTCCTTAACGGCTCTTAAGTACTGCATTGTTCTTTTTTACAGAATTTACTTGTTGCAGCGGTTCTATGGAATTGTATGGATTTGTTTTATGGTTCGCAATTTTTTTGTTATCTTTGCTCCCATAAAAACAAGTGCTCTGGCTCTGCCGCTGGTATCGAATGATACGAGAGGAAAGTCCGGGCAACACAGGACACTCCACTTCTGAAAGTAGAAGCTATTGGTGACAGTAGGTGTCGGTAGAAGAAAATAACCGCTCACTGGTAACAGGGAGTAAGGGTGAGAAGGTGGTGTAAGAGACCACCAGCTAACGGGTGATCGTTAGGCTGTGCCATCTGGAGGTTGCAAATTCGCGTAAACCATTGACGGAGAGTTGTCCGCTCGAACACTCGGTAGACTTGGAGCGTCATGCTACAGTAGACCGCTTGTGGCAATGGAGGGTAGAATGCTGGAGTTGGAGGGTGACCTTCAATGTAGATAAATGGTGGAGCACCAGTGCGAACTTGGTGACAGAACCCGGCTTATAGGAGCACTTGATTTTTTTTGTTCATTTGGATACCACAGCGTGCGGACGTAGTTTGAGCGGTCGGGTGGATGTTGTCCTCCTATCAGTATCGGCGAGAGACGCCCCTGTTGGAAATGCTCATGCGGCAAACACGGTATATAACGTGGCGAAAGGCGGCTTATCAAGCCCCTGCCCACCTCACTAATAAACTCACACTTCAATGAATCAATCCTTACAAAAATTGAAGAACTTTCTAACCATTGATATGTGGCGACTGAAGTCAGACGACGTTTCTAAACCGAAATATCTGCTGGTGAGTATTCTCAAAAAACTGTATTTAGCCATTACCTTCTTCTTTACCAAGGGAACGAGCGATTATGCAGCGGCTCTGACCTATTCCACCTTGTTGGCAATCGTTCCTATCTGCGCTGTTGTGTTTGCCATCGCCAGAGGATTTGGGTTCTCCAAGTACATCGAAGAATGGTTTAGACAAGCGCTGTCGGGGCAAGAACAGGCGGCTGACATCATTATCCGTTTTGTCAATTCATACTTGATACATACCCATAGCGGTGTGATACTTGGGGTGGGATTGTTATTCATGCTTTGGACCGTACTCAGACTAACGCGGACGATAGAGCAAACATTCAACAGCATTTGGCAGGTGAAACAGGAGCGTGGACTCTTTCGTACGGTGACCGATTACTTGGCGATGGTCTTCATGATGCCCATCATGATAGTGCTCATTTCGGGTATTTCTATTTTCATGACCACCTTTGTAGACAGGGCGTCCAGTTATATGCTGCTTGCTCCTATTTTGCAGATTGCGCTCAACCTGATGCCGTTCGTGATTATCTCCTGCGTATTTGTAGGCTTATACATCTTTATGCCGAATACCAAAGTGAAGTTTTCTGCGGCTTTGGCACCAGGCATCTTGGCAGGTGTTGCGATGCAGTTCTTGCAATTGTTCTATATCCACGGGCAAATGTTGCTCTCCAGTTATAATGCTATTTACGGTACTTTTGCTGCCTTACCGCTTTTTATGTTGTGGATGCAAATATCATGGACGATATGTTTGTTTGGCGCACAATTGTGCTACACCAATCAAAATTTAGAGGATTTAGCATTCATGACCAACCCTGCCGAACTGAGTCATCGCTACCGTCTCTTGTTGAGTGGGGTACTTTTGGGTAAGATTTGTAAACGATTCATTGAAGGAAAGAAACCTTATACGGCCCTCGAATTGAAGTTAGAAACCAACATTCCTATTCGTATTACTAACGATTTGTTGTACGACATGACCGTTGTTCACCTTATCAATTCAAGCTATGATGGCGACAGTGCGGAGGGAGAGTTGATTTACCAACCTGCCGAAGTGTTGGATCATCTGACGGTGGGGACTTTAGTCGACCGCTTAGAGGCGTTGGGGGCTTGGCATCTTGACTTGGATTTGCACGACCATTTGGAAACTCCGCAATGGAAAGGTGTGTTCGATCTTCGAAAGAAATACTTAGATGAATTACGAAATATTCCCGTCAGGGATTTAATTCCAGAGGACGATGAGGTTGCCTTGCAATAAGGCACCATTGACCCTTGCTTGTCCAAAAAATGGAAGCAAAGCAATCGGAATAAACAGTAAGATAGATAACGATAACAACAACAAAAGAAAATGGAAACTAAATTACCAGATTTTATCAACTACAAGGATAAATTCTCAAAAGCAGGATTTATCGATAAGATAGCAAGCATTGCTAAGCGAGCTGGTGCTAAGTTGGTGTATGCCGCTCTTGTGCTGTATTATACCCTTGAGAGTGATCAGGTGTCTGTCAAAGACAAAGCAATGATTATCGGTGCATTAGGCTATCTGATTAGTCCCCTCGATGTGGTGCCAGATGCAATTCCAATTGCTGGACTCAGTGACGACTTGGCAGTTTTGATTTATGTCTTGAAACGAGTATGGGTCGATGTTTCGGATGATGTCAAGAAGAAAGCCCAATCGAAGATGGCACAGTGGTTTGATCAGGATGAAATGATTTCGACCGATCAGCTCTTTTCGGAGCGTCCAGAGGATACTCCGGTCTAACAAGCGACAGGACTTCGAAGGGGAGGGGCATGGATGATGCTTCTTAGGCGGTAGGAGTTTTTGGGCTACTCATCGTCAAGCGCAATCTTTCCCATAAACATTTTGCACCAGACGCTTTCCACATAGGCAGATATTTTTGCAGCGAAAGGACATCCAACAAGCAGTGTAAGTACTATGGGTGGAACGTTTCGTGTGAGCGTCATTAATGCTGAATTTTCTTTACAAACAGCCTCTCATAACTCGCGTGCCAGCAACCAACGTCACACTTGATCGCAAATACGCGAGTTTTGAGTGATGTTCGTAACATTTTGTTTTTGAACATGTTACGGCTCAAACGCTTCTTTTTCTTCCTTTTTTCCACCTTTCTTTCCAGCTATCCCATTGAGATAAGCCTGCTATTTGCATGCTTTAAGCTGGTTATGTCATGTTTCTAACGCCCTTAAATGGTGTTTCCAAGCCCGTTAAGTCAATGTTTCAACCCGAACAGACGTTTTCTTTGTTCAAATCAGCATCATTTTGTTGGGTGTTTGCCTATTAAAATTTTCTATTTCGCAGATTTTCATTGACCGTTTTTTGGTAAAACAACAGGACAAAAACGTCTGAATGTTCACACCAAAAATCATCAGGATTAAAATGTAAGAACTGTGGCAACATGAATGCTGAGACAATCATTCGTCTAAAATTTAGATTTTTTACAAGTTTAAGATTGCGTTTTTGTTGTAAAATGATTATCTTTGCGATAACAACATTATAGAATACGAAATTATGACAAAAACAAAACAAATTTACAGATGTTCCGTTTGTGGAAACATCGTTGAGGTAGTGAATGCAAGTACAGGAACATTAAGCTGCTGTGGTAAGCCCATGGAGTTGTTGACAGAAAATACAACCGACGCTGCTACTGAAAAGCATGTTCCAGTGATTGAGAAGACTGACTGTGGTTACCGTGTAACTGTAGGTGAAGTGGAACATCCTATGGCAGAGGAACATTACATTCAATGGATTGATTTGATTACCGAGAATGGTGTGTTAAGAAAGTTCTTGAAACCGGGCGAAAAACCAGTAGCAGAATTTAAGACCTGTGCTAAGGAAGTAACAGCTCGTGAGTATTGCAACTTGCACGGACTGTGGAAAGCTACCAAGTAAACAGGGGGTAGAATCCTCTTTGAATATTCGTTGAACGAATCTTCGAATAGCGACCCAATAAAAAAGTCTTCACCATATGCGTGAAGACTTTTTTAATGATTGTTTTTAGAAGGGAATGCGAGCATCGAGGAAGTCTCGCTTTTGCGCTCCACTCGCTTATATTTTCGACTGATACAGATAACGCTTAATACTCCTTTTAGGCGTCTTTTCAAACTCTGTTTCGTGAATTTTAATGGCGGAAAGCTTGCTGTACGCAGGTATCAACTTATTGAGCTCTTGCCTATTTTGCTCCATGATTTTTTCCAAATCTTCATGGTCAAGTCCAAGTGTTTTCGCTTCATCAAAGTCTGGATAGACGAGCCCAACAAGTTTGTCTCCATCCTGAAGTACCACACTCTCGCTCACCAATGGCAGCGAGTTAAGCTTATCTTCTATTTCTTCGGGGTAAATATTCTGCCCACTGGCACCGAGAAGCATGTTTTTGGAGCGACCTTTGATAAAGATGTTCCCTTCACTATCCATCGTTCCCAAATCGCCTGTATGGTACCAGCCGTCTTTATCAATGGCTTGTTTTGTCGCTTCTTCATCCTTATAATAGCCCAACATCACATTTGGTCCTTTGGCTAAAATTTCTCCTGCAACGTTTTCAGGATCGGAACTGTCAATTTTCACCTCCATGAGATAGGCAGGTCTTCCGCAACTTCCTGGTGCGAAAGTCTTCCAATCCGAATAAGAAATGATGGGTGCACATTCTGTTGCACCGTATCCTACCGTATAAGGAAAACCGATGCGATGCAAGAATTTCTCCACATCTTGATTGAGCGCAGCCCCTCCAATAATAATCTGATATAGATTACCACCAAAGGCTTGATAAACTTCTTGGCATATCTTCTCTTCCACCTTTTTATTGATAACAGGCATATTGAGTAGTAGTTTCAACATATTGTTGCTCTCAATCTTTGGATAGACACGCTTTCTGATAATCTTCTCTATCACTAATGGCACTGCAATGATGAGCGACGGCTTGATGTCTGCAAATGCCTTGGCAATGATGGCTGGACTCGGTAAGCGAGTTAAGTAGAAGATATGACAGCCTGACATAAACTCGTATAGGAACTCAAACGCCATTCCGTACATGTGAGCCATAGGGAGAATACTCATCACATGATCTTCTGGGTGTATCTTATCTTTCAAGTTATGAAAAGCAAAGGCAATGTTTCCCCACAGTGCACGATAGGGAAGCATGACTCCTTTTGAGTAGCCTGTTGTGCCACTGGTATAGTTGATAAGCGCCAACTCATCAGGATTTTTTTCAATATAATATTTTACATGTTCTTGACGGAAATACTTTGGATATTTTTTCCCAAACATCTCGTTGAGATGTTCACGTGCATAAGTTAATTTCTCTGTTCTGGACTCCACCAATGAGTAGTCTGGAAGATAGATAATACCCTCTAAGTCGGGCATTTGGGCTGCATCGATGACCGTTGCTACCACATCGCCTACAAACAACAGTTTGGCTTCGCTATGATTTACAATGTTGTGAATTTGTTCTGCTGTAAACTCGTGCAGAATGGGAACAGCCACTGCTCCGTAAGTCAAAGTTGCTAAGAATGCGCATGCCCATGCAGAACTATTACGACCGCATAGCGCAATTTTATCTCCCTTTTCCACACCACTATTTTCAAACAGGATGTGCAGCTTCTCTATCTTTCGCGCTACATCGTGATACTGCAGTGTAGCACCTTGATAATCTGTCAGCGCATCAAGCGTCCAATGGTCTTTGATACTCTTTTCAATGAGCGCATTAAAACTCGGTATTTCTATCCCGTTTGCTGTATGCTTTGGGCTGTTTGTTAGTTCGTTCATGTTCGTAATATTATAATGTGAAGTTACACAGTCCGGTTCTTGCACATTTGTTCTATTTGTGTGCAAAGTTAAGATGTTCTTTGCACATTAGCAAATATAATGTGCATATTTTGCAGCTAAATGGTGATTTTATGAACGAACGAGTGCCTTCATCACTATTTTTTGGCTTTCAAAAGAGTGATGTGCTGTGTTTTATGCGCTGTGCATGAAGTTGATAAAATACGATTCCTTTATTCGTATCTCATTGATTTGGCAGGGTGGATGTGTGAGATAAGTTGACTGGGTGCTATCAACACCAACAGACTGATGACCAAAGTGCCGAGGTTGAGGAGCAGAATTATCCAAACATTGATTTCTACTGGAACCGTATTCACATAATATACTTCGGGGTCAAGCTTCACCAAACCTGTATAATGCTGTAACGCAACGAGCCCTAAGCCAATGAGATTGCCTAAAATCATGCCTCGTCCAATGATGAAAGCGGCAAACCATAGGAAGGTGCGCCTTATCATATTGTTGCGCGCTCCCATGGCTTTGAGTACCCCAATCATCTGTACTCTTTCAAGAATGATGATGAGCAAGCCTGAAATCATCGTAATGGCAGCCACTGCCAACATGAGGGCTAATATAATCCAGACATTGAGATCGAGCAAATCGAGCCATGAAAAGATTTGCGGACTAATATCTCGAATGGTTTTTGAGGAATAGGTCTCGCCATATTGATCGACGGAGCGATTGACGTTTTGAATAAGGTAGTTCGCCGTCATGTCCACCTGTTGGAAATCCTTAACCGTTATTTCTGCTCCTGAGACCTGATCTGTTTCCCACCCATTGAGCTTCACAGCGGTGTACAAATCAATGTAGCAAGTCACATCATCGTATTGGGCAAGGTTGGTTTGATAGATGCCTGCAATCTTAAATCGTCGGACACGTACACCATGGTCATCGATAAAATAGGCGAAAATACGATTGCCTAATTTGAGTTGCAGCTTTTGTGCCATGGATTTTGACAATAGAATTTGGTTGCTACTCTTCTTGTCTGAGAATGCTGGGATGTGACCTTCTATTAAATTGTGCTTGATGAAGGTGGAATCAAAATCGGGTCCTACGCCTTTGAAGACAACGCCTAAGAAGTCTGAGTCGGTCTTGAGAACCCCTTGTTTGTTTGCAAAACGCTGTACATGGTCTACCCCCGGACATTTTTTCAGCACCTGAATCATCGAGTCGCCCATTTGGATGGGATAAGATTCAGAGGTTTGCAGCGTCATGAAGTTTGCCACTTGGATGTGACTTCCAAACCCAATGACCTTGTTGCTCACGGCATGTTTGAACCCAAAGACAACGCATACGGATATCAGCATGACCGCCAAACCGATGCCCACACCGATAGTTGCAATGCGAATAGCAGGTTTGGACACCTTTTGTTTGTCTCCTTGTTCTTGGTAAATGCGTTTGGATAAAAAGAGTGGTAAGTTCATATTTCGTAATTTCCGCAACGTTGTTCGTTCGTTTCTTTGTTCGTTTCTGCACCGAGAGGGTAGACTACGGGTTGCTGAAGTCTGTCCTGTCTTCCTGCAAAGGTAGCAAATATATTGATTGCGCAAAACTTGCAGGTCTATTATTTTTTTGTACTTTTGCATTCATAATTACTAAAAAAAAAGAACAACATGAGAACAAGAAATGCCAATTGGTTTGAGACAAGTGTGCAATATGAACGACAAGGAGAGGACGGACTTTTTACCAAAGTGCGAGAAATGTATGTCATAGACGCCTTTACGTTTGGTGAAGCAGAAAAAGCAATCACACAGGAGATGTCTTCCTTTTCGAGTGGCGAGTTCGTTATCAAGAATATTACGCCTGCCACCTATGGAGAAATCTTTTTCAGTGACGGAGAGAATGATGATAAATGGTATAAGGCAAAACTGATGTTCATCACCATCGATGAAGAAAAAGGCAAGGAAAAGCGCACTGCCGTTAATTACTTGGTGCAAGCTAATTCGGTGGCTGGTGCATTGAAGAACATCGAGGAAGTGTTTTCTACCAGCGTATTGGATTTCACAGTAGCGAATATTGCGGAGACAAAAATCATGGATGTTTTCGAACATGAAATGAAAACGCAAGCTGATGATCAACCTGAAATGGATTCGGCAGACGCTACTAAATAACGAGATGCCGTTTCACTTCACTTAGCAACCACTCACCTTATTTCTTCCTACATCAACAGTCAATATCATGGTCAACGTAGTTCAAAATTTACAAAACATTCAACAGCAATTGCCTGCTCACGTTAAGTTGGTGGCAATTAGCAAGTATCATCCTGCCGAGAGCATTGCCGAGGCTTATGCTTGTGGGCAACGTGTGTTTGGAGAGAGCAGAGAACAAGAGCTAAGTAGAAAGGTGGAAATGCTGCCCAAAGATATTCAGTGGCATTTCATAGGACATCTGCAAACCAACAAAGTTCGGTTGATAGCTCCTTATATCACGATGATTGAGGCTGTTGACTCAGAGAAACTCTTGCTTGAAATCGAGAAGCAGGCGGCGCGCAATCATCGTGTCATTGATGTGTTGCTTGAGTTGCACATTGCGGAGGAAGCCACTAAATACGGCTTCTCGTTGTCCGATTGCCGCCAATGGTTGGCAAAAGGACAATGGCGGAGCTTGGAGCATGTGCGCATCTGTGGCTTGATGATGATGGCGTCCAATGTTGATGACGAAGCGCAGATACGGGAAGAGATGACGTTGGCGAGCCGTTTTTTCGATGAAGTGAAGTCACAATATTTTGCCGATGCACCTTATTTCAAGGAACGCAGTTGGGGGATGAGCCATGATTATCGCATCGCTGTGGAGTGTGGGTCAACCATGGTGAGAGTGGGGTCGGCTATCTTTGGAGAGCGAGTTTAGCGTGCTATCCCTCTTTTCCTTTTGATTGAGCGCAGCCCATAGCAGTCCCTAAAGAACAAATCCAACCAAAACGTTTGGTTGGATTTGTTCGTTTTAAGGCTTGACAAACTTCTTGTGATTTCTGATATAGATACCTTTTTCTAATACTCTGTCATTGGTTCCTACATAACGACCGTCCAGTGTGTAGATGCGCTCATCGACAGGTCGGTCTTTGTACGTAGCTTGTTCAATGCCATCGGTGGAAACTTTTCGAAGAAAATCAAAATATATCTTGCCATCTCTTTCCGAAATGTTATAAATGGGCTTATCAAGAGTCCCCCCTGTCCATGGTGCATAGTTGGGCAAGTTGTTCGCATCTGTGAGTTCTGTTACATTCTTCGTCCCGGGAAAAAGGTCGCCTTTTAAATCTTCTTTGTATTTATTTCTGTCCCCATTGTACGAGCTATACAGCAATCCATCAGCAGGAATTACTGTCATGCGAGGCTTGCCTTTCACATTGTTCACGCTGTTTGATGATAATATAAATGCTGTAGCCTCGTAATTTACATGATACATCAACAGTCCATGACTCTTCAAGCCTGCATTCCAACGCTCGGCTTGAATGTTCTGAACAATGTAATAATCTTTTGTGCTCGGATCGTTATCATTGTAAATGCGATAGGCTTTGCCCTTGTTATCAATGGTTTGCAATTCAATTTGCTGCGCAGTGGTCAAATTATCAATCGTCATCCAGCCCATGGCTTCGCGTTCCCAAGCCGTATAGGCAGTAGGCCACCAGCCATTGGCGGTATATTCGCCATCGTCCATGAGGCTCCATGCCTCCATTCCTTGGTTGTCCCCTCGGGCACTCGCCAATGTAGGATAGAAATCGGGAAGCCCCATACAGTGACTGAATTCATGACAAAAGAGTCCGATGCCTGATATCATTTTTTTCTTAGGAGTTTTAGGGTTGCCAATCAGTTCGTTGCTGATACCTGCCCTACATATCTTTTTTCCGTCAAAGGAGGGGCAGGGGTAAATCGTTCCTGCTTTGGGCCACATGGTGTTGTCGGGGGCACCCATGTTCTGTCCATAGCCTGAATAGACAACATACACCAAATCGGCATAGCCGTCGCCATTGGCATCATAGTTGGCAAAATTAAGCGAATCGTCCATCAGTCGGCAGGCATCAGTAATCAGTTCACTGAATTTTTCGCCGCCACCGTTGGGATCTGTTCCTCCATAATATGCAAGTTCGTGCGGAAGTGTCACAGGACCATAGACGTCAAATTGTGGTATAAACTTACCAAAGCTCATGTCCTTGAAATATTGCTTCACGCTCGATGCATTTCTACCTTTACTGTGTTCGTAGTCAACAGGTTCTCCTTCGCCATTGAGAAACTGTTGAAACGATTGGCGAGGATTGGTAAGTGTAAATGGGGTGTCATTGTATTGAGCCAAAATGACAATGGCTTTGGGCGAACCCATGTGTGGAAAAAAGGTATTGTCCACTTGTACAGGTTCGCGACGCATGGCACGAGTTTCTATCTGTTGTTGTGCTCTTTCAAAAAACAGGTTTCTGTTTTGCGCTGCTACGGCTCTCTTTTCAGCGTCCTGTCGTTGCGATTTCTCATGCGCCAAGAGGTTTGACGATGATATTTTCCCATATCGGTCGATATGTGCAATATAAAAGGTGTCGGCTTTGCGAATCAGTATGACACCGTCTTTGTCGGTGTACCAGTTGAAATGTTCATCTCCATGTTGGTAGGCTTGTAACACGCTACCGTCGGGTTGCGTGACCGTTAGCGGCATTTTCCACGCTTTGGCAGCCCACGACAGACTTACCATTAGGAGGGAAATCAATGTCAATAGTAACTTTTTCATATTATGACGTTGTAGTTGTAACATATTCAATCGTTTTGCAAAAATACAAAATTTATCTTTATTTTGCGATGTTTCTTACCTTTTTACGTGCATGTTTTCCAACATGGAGCGCATGCACTTTATTTCATCATATCTGTCGACAAAGTTTCATGCGTAGAACGCTTGCTGTTTCAAGGTCTCGTTGCGTTAATAACTCAATGAGTTAAAGGGCTTAAGTCTTTATTATAAGCCCCTTATCTCCATGGGTTAATGCCCTTATCTCCATGAGTTAGTAAGTACCATTTTCGTATTTTTCTATCCAATATTCATCAGGAAGAAATGTGTAGTACCATTTGGCGTACTTTGGAAGACTGACGCTCGCACTTTTTCTCAAGAGAGAGAGGGTACTTTTGGGGAAAATAAAAAAGGCAATTCAAAGAAGGATATCTTCAAATTGCCTGATATTCATAATGCTTTGTTCGTCTATTTAGCTTCTTTCATGACTCCCTCAATGTAGAGACGAGTCATTTCTGGCTGCCCATTCGTGCGAACAGTAATCGTTTTCTTAAAATGACCAGGGAACTTACCCTTACCATTATACGTTACTTTGATTTCGCCTTTCTTGCCCGGTTGAATAGGGGTCTTGGTATATGCTGGAACTGTGCAGCCGCAGCTTGCTACAGCCTGATTGATAATCAGAGGCGCATTACCCACATTGGTAAAGGTGAAAACGCAGGTTTGAACAGGTGAACTCTCACTGAACTCACCGAAACTCTGTGTTGTTTTATCAAACTTGATTTGTGCATTCTGTTGAGCATTTGCCATGGTGAAACAGGTAAAGAGCATCAACGTAAGCATCATTAATTTTTTCATTGTTTATCCTTTCTTTTACAACTATTCGCTGCAAAGATAGATATAAAATAATGATAACGGTCAAATATTAAGAAAAATTAAACTATTGTCTTCACGATACCGCACAAAGCTGGCGTAAAACTTTGAAATGCAGATTAGTGATTGCAGACTTTGCTTGTTTCAGCAATTTTACTTAATTTTGCAATGTTGTAAATGGAACCCATTGTGGGCTCCTAAAAATGAATATAATTTTCAAACTATGTATAGAACAAATACATGTGGAGAGTTAAGGCTCTCTGATGTGAACAAGGAAGTAACCTTGTCGGGATGGGTACAACGCACCCGAAAAATGGGCGGAATGACTTTTGTTGATTTGCGCGACCGTTATGGAATAACACAACTGGTTTTTAATGAAGCCGCTGATGCAAAGCTCTGTGAACAGGCGAACAAACTGGGACGTGAGTTCTGTATTCAGGTGAAGGGCAAGGTGAGCGAACGACAAAGCAAAAATGAAAAGATGCCCACAGGAGACATTGAGATTCTTGTGAGTCAATTGGTGATTTTGAGCGAGAGCCTCACACCACCTTTTAAGATAGAGGATGAGACAGATGGTGGCGATGACTTGCGTATGAAGTATCGCTATTTGGATTTGCGTCGCCCTATGGTGCGGAAGAATCTTGAATTGCGTCATCGCATGACTATCCTAATACGTAATTTCTTGGATAATGAGCAATTCATTGAGGTGGAAACGCCTGTGTTGATTGGGTCTACCCCCGAAGGCGCACGTGATTTTGTGGTACCTTCACGTATGAACCCAGGACAGTTCTATGCACTGCCACAAAGTCCTCAAACCTTGAAACAGTTGTTAATGGTGAGCGGCTTCGACCGTTACTTCCAGATAGCCAAATGTTTCAGAGATGAAGACTTGCGTGCCGACCGGCAGCCTGAGTTTACACAAATAGACTGTGAGATGAGCTTTGTCGATCAGGAAGATGTGATTGGCTTGTTTGAAAACCTTTGTCGTCATCTTTTCAAGGAAATTCGAGGAGTTGAATTGCCTGCCAAGTTGCAACAAATGACTTGGGCAGAGGCGATGAAACGCTTTGGTAGCGACAAACCCGACTTGCGGTTTGGAATGGAGTTTGTAGAACTGATGGATACCCTGAAGGGGAAAGCAGACTTCAGTGTGTTTAACGAGGCAGCTTATATTGGTGGAATCTGTGTGCCGGGCTGTGCCAACTACACGCGCAAGCAATTGGATGGCTTGACAGAGTTTGTGAAGCGTCCACAGGTAGGTGCCAAAGGATTGGTGTACATCAAATATAATGAGGACGGGAGTATCAAGAGTTCCATCGATAAATTTTACACACAGGAGCAACTGTTAGCGGTGAAAGAGCAGATGGGGGCTAAAGATGGCGACCTTGTGCTGATATTGAGCGGAAACCAACCTAACAAGACCCGCGTACAGTTGTGTGCGCTGAGACTTGAGATGGGCGAACGGCTCGGCTTGCGAGATAAGAACAAGTTTGAGTGTCTGTGGATTGTTGATTTCCCACTCTTTGAGTGGAGCGACGAGGAACAGCGATTGATGGCAACGCATCATCCGTTTACCATGCCCAATCCAGAAGATATTCCACTGCTTGACGAACATCCAGAGAAAGTTAGAGCAAAGGCTTATGACTTTGTTTGCAATGGCATCGAAGTGGGAGGTGGTAGCTTGAGAATCCATGACGGTCAGTTACAAGCAAAAATGTTTGAAATCTTGGGCTTCACTCCAGAAAAAGCCATGGCTCAATTTGGCTTCTTAATCAATGCCTTTAAGTACGGTGCGCCACCTCATGCAGGGTTAGCATTTGGCTTGGATCGCTTCGTGAGCATCATGGCTGGGCTTGACAGTATTCGTGACTGTATTGCCTTCCCAAAGAACAACAGTGGAAGGGATGTAATGTTGGATGCTCCTAATTATATTGATGATAAGCAGTTGGACGAATTGCAGATAAAACTTGATTTACATCAATAAACGACGATTTTTATGCGTTGTAGGCTGCAAATGTGTTATTTCGTTAATTGAAAATTAGTATATTTAAAAGAAAAATACTACTTTTGTATCATAAATTATAAACAAACAGCCACACGTGGCTTAATAATAATTAATAACTTAGCGATTATGACAGAAAAGAAAGTAACAACAGCAGCAGCTTCTAAGAAGGCAGCTCCAGCAAAGAAAACTACAGCATGCAAAAGAACTTCTGTGAAGAAGCCTGCTTTGGTAGTAAACGCAGAAAGTGTTGGTTTCCGTGCTGGTGATGTTTATCAAACATTGGCATCAGCTGGTAAGGCAATGAGCGTAGCTGAAATTGCCAAAGCTGCAAAAATCGGAACAGAAGAAGTTTACTTAGGAATAGGTTGGCTTTTCAAAGAAGGTAAAATAAAAGATGCTGATCATCTTTTTACCTTAGCTTAAATCGTGCAATTCTCTTAGAGAGATACAACTGCAAAAGATGAGTTTGTTTTGGATAAAAACAAACTCATCTTTTTTAAGTGCTATGCTTGCTGTCGCTGTTTACTGGTAATCCTTTACACGTATGGTTTGCTGATAAAGCACCTTGTTAGGATTTTTACTTGAATGAATGATATAGGCAAAATTATAGTTTGCTTCCTTCAGTTTCTTGATGCTTGTGTTATCTTTGATTTCCTTAATCAGAAGTGAATGTAACTTTTGCGTGTTTCGTTTGACGATTTCAGGATTATCCAATTCGTCCACAAACGAACAAAAGTATTGGTATGTTTTCGTTGCTTTGTCAAAGGTCACACTATCTGTTCTGGTACTGTTGACAACGGGAGTGGGACAGTATTTCTCGGTGTATTCTTTTGCTTCACGAACACATCTATCTTCTAAATTTTCGTGACAGCTCATCAGAGCTAAAACGGTGGTTGCGACAATAAAAATCCTTTTCATTTGTTGATGTTTGTTTCTTGCAAAGATACATATATTTTACTAATTTTATGAATAGCCCCAACGAATTATTAAAGATAAATAGCTATCTTTGCAGAAGCTTGGCATCGCCTCCACATAGAAAGTAAACTTTCTCTGTCTTCGGCTCGTGCAATCTTTGCAGAAGCTTGGCTTCGCCTCAACATAGAAAATAAATTTTCTCTGTTTTCGGCTTGCGCAATCTTTATAGAAGATTGGCTTCGCCTCAACATAGAAAGTAAACTTTCTCTGTCTTCGGCTCGTGCAATCTTTGCACAACAGGATTTATTGACGATAACTAAATTGGCAGATAACGAAACAAACCAATGAATAGAATAAGGAATTTTTGTATAATAGCTCATATTGATCACGGGAAATCAACCTTAGCAGACCGGCTATTAGAATATACGAACACGGTACAAGTAACAGGCGGTCAGATGTTGGATGATATGGATTTGGAGAAAGAGCGTGGTATAACGATTAAGAGTCATGCCATCCAAATGGAGTATCAATATGAAGGCGAAAACTATATACTCAATCTCATTGATACTCCCGGACACGTTGACTTCTCGTATGAAGTGAGCAGAAGTATTGCGGCGTGTGAGGGAGCACTCTTGGTTGTTGATGCAACACAGGGTGTGCAGGCTCAAACCATCTCAAACCTGTATATGGCAATCGATCACGATTTAGAAATTATTCCTGTCATCAACAAGATTGATATGCCTTCGGCTATGCCTGAAGAAGTGGAAGATGAAATCATTGAACTCATTGGTTGTGAACGCTCGGATATTTTACGTGCATCGGGGAAGACAGGACAAGGAATAGAAGAAATCTTGAAAGCGGTAGTGGAGCGTGTACCTCATCCGGTAGGAGATACAGATGCTCCCTTGCAGGCTTTGATTTTCGATTCCGTCTTTAATAGTTTTCGTGGTATCATCGCTTACTTCAAAATAGAAAATGGAAGTATCAAGAAAGGTGATAAAGTCAAATTCTATAATACTGGAATGGAATATGATGCCGACGAAATCGGAATTCTTAAGATGAATATGGTTCCGAAGCAGGAGCTTAGCACAGGTGAAGTGGGATATATCATTAGCGGAATTAAGGATGCCAAAGAGGTGAAGGTTGGAGATACCATTACTCATGTTGCTCGTCCTTGTGCGCAAGCTATCTCTGGTTTCCAAGAAGTGAAGCCCATGGTCTTTGCGGGTGTCTATCCAATAGATCCCAATGACTATGAAAATCTGCGCACTTCCTTGGAAAAGCTGCAACTCAACGATGCGTCGTTGTCCTTTCTCCCCGAATCGTCCATCGCTCTCGGCTTTGGTTTCAGATGTGGATTCTTAGGGTTGTTGCACATGGAGATTGTGCAAGAACGCTTGGACAGGGAATTTAATATGGAAGTGATTACCACCGTTCCCAACGTTTCTTATATGGTTTATGACAAGCATGGCGAATCGAAGGAAGTTCATAATCCATCGGGACTTCCCGAACAGACGATGATAGAACATATTGAAGAGCCTTATATTAAAGCCACGATTATCACGGACGCTAATTATATAGGTCCGATTATGACGCTTTGTTTGGACAAACGAGGGGAATTGATTAAACAGGAATTTATTTCTGGCAATAGGGTAGAGCTGCATTTTATGTTGCCATTAGGCGAAATCGTGATTGACTTTTACGATAAGCTGAAATCTATCTCTAAGGGATATGCCTCATTCGATTACCATGTGGATTCGTTCAGACCTTCTAAACTTGCAAAGTTGGATATTCTCTTGAATGGTGAGCCTGTAGATGCGCTTTCTACTTTAACACATCAAGACAATGCGGTGACCTTAGGCAGGAAGATGTGCGAAAAGTTGAAAGATTTAATTCCGAGACAGCAATTTGACATTGCGATACAGGCGGCTATTGGAGGAAAGATAGTTGCAAGAGAGACCATTAAATGTGTACGAAAAGATGTGACTGCCAAATGTTACGGTGGTGATGTGAGTCGCAAACGAAAACTCTTAGAGAAGCAGAAGAAGGGAAAGAAGCGAATGAAACAGATTGGTAATGTCGAGGTTCCGCAGAAGGCTTTCCTTGCTGTTCTGAAATTAGATTAGGAAGAAGATAATGCTAACTTTAACAATCATACAAAAATGAAAGAACCTGTCAATACACCTCGTGATATTGCGAGGGAATTAGCTCGTAAATATAGTACGATGACTCACGAAGAATTAGATGCTTTGGAGAGTATTTTGGTGCCTATGAAGTTTGCTAAAGGTGAAATGATATTGGCAGAAGGAGAAATTTGTCAATGTATTTATTACTTGGATAAAGGTCTGATACGACAGTTCTATTTTAAGAATGATAAGGAAGTGACAGAGCATCTTGGTGCCGATCACACCATATTTATGTGTATCGAGAGCTTGTTTAAGGAAGAACCGAGTCATCTGCAGGTGGAGGCTTTAGAGGCTTCTGTTATTTATGCGTTGCCGAAAGAAGAGTTAGAGAAAGTTGCCTTGCATAATGTGAATATTCAGATGATGTATAGAAAGATATTAGAAGAAAGTTTGATTATTTCACAGATACATGCCGACTTGGTTCGCTTTGAAACAGCTCAAAATAGATATAAGCGCATGTGTAAGTTATATCCACAAGTAGTTTTCAGAGCTCCGCTTACTTATGTGGCTAATTATCTTCAGATGACCCCTGAGACATTGAGTCGCGTCAGGACTTCTATGTTAATGGAAGATTAGTTATCAAAAGGTAATAGGGATGAGCAAATTTTCTTCGCTCATCCCTATTGCCTTTGTCATTTTAAGAATTACTCTTTTTCATTCGACGCTTGCGGCGGTTATTTATATTTGTCAATATAGTCTTGAGCCCGTTTATCGCCTAATTGTTTAGCTTTCTCAAACGCCTCAATGCCTAACTTCTTTTGTTTCTTCTGAATGAGCGCAAGTCCTTTGATAAGATAGATGTCAGGATAATTAGGTGCTATCCCAATGCAGAGTTCCGTAGTTTTAAGGGCATCGTCTATGTAGTTTACTTTGAGTTGCAACGAAGCCATTTCAGCCAAATAGGTTGGCTCTTGTCGATTGAGCACTGCTGCATGCGCAATATCATTCAATGCCTGTTGGTATCTTCGTAGTTTTACATTACAATTAAAGCGCGTATAATAAAATTCATGGTTTGCCCTTCCAAGCATGAGTGTGTCATAGCGGTTATAATCCATGATGGCTTTTTTGTAATCGCCCGCTTGGTCATAAGCTGCCCCACGTGCAAGTACAAATGGAGCGGCAATGGGTGTCAAGGGCTTAGGACATGCAGCGACAGCACTGTCAAGCAGACTCAGAATCTCTGCTTGGTTTGCCTTTAATTGTGCTTTTGCCTGTGCGGCTTCGTAAAAAAGTTCTCCAGAGCGTAGATTCGTTTTTGTCAATGCAATGAACATATCATACGCTTTCTGATAGTTTCCCTTGGAGTAAATAATTTGTGCTTGTTGGTGCAGATAGGCTGGCAAAGGATTTATTTCATAAGCCTTTTGTGCTTCCGCAAGAGCTTTGTCAAGCGACCAAGCTAAGTATGTAGAGTCAGGCTGAAAGAGTTGTTGATGAAAAATGATTTTTGCGTATTCAGCATGTGCCGCATCTTTCTTGTGTACATTTTGAATGGCAGTCTCCATTTCGGTTGCAGCTTTTGCAAATTCTTTTTTGTTGGCATTCTGTCTTGCCTGTGCTGCATATCCATCTACAGCGTGAGGAAACGAGTGCTTAAAATCTTGGATATATTTAAGATAGTTTTTCTTGTTTTGCTCTGAAGCCATCATCAGCGTCACCAAGGCATCTTCTTCTTTTGCAGGCAATTGTGTCCTGATAGTGGTTTGTCGTAATACAGGGTCTGCTAAAGAAAGTCCGTTGTTAATCTGCATGTCTTTCATGAAATGAGCATCCACCGCATGGGTTCCTTCCGAATGGTTCGCATGTTGTAAAATCCCAATGAGTTCGCCTTTCGCATTAACAAAAGGGCAGCCCTCCATATTTTCAGGTGTCTCTGAAGAGAATATATAATAGGTATACTTGTCCATGAAAAGTTCTGTTTTCTGGATAGGTACTTGCTTTGCTTCTTGATTTTTAATGGAATAACCCAACATCCAAACTTTCTCACCCGTCTTAGAAGGTGTACTTGCTATTTTAATAGGTGTCGTCTTTCCATTGACTTTGAATTTACAGACGTCGTACAACTCATTAGCTCCAATAATCACATCCACGGGCAAAGCATTACCGTTTGTGTCAATGACCACTGCACTGTCTGCGCCTACAAAAGGATAGAACGCACTGATAGCCTCTCCATTATCGTTGATAAAGACGCCATTGGTAGAGGCTAATAGGGTGCCGTCTGTTTTGAAAGTCGTTAGGCTAAAAATAGAAGCTGCTGCTTTCTTTACCTGTTTTGATTGACCATGGACATACGTTACGGAGAATGTAGCCATGAATAAAAGCGTTAATAAGTAAGATATTTTATTTTTTATATTCATCATGTGGTTGTCTTAGTTTACATTTAAAAGTTCACGTGCGTTAGCTAATGCTGCCTTGGTAATGTTGCTACCGCTGAGCATTTGTGCGATTTCTTCTATTCGTTGTTGCTCATTTAGCGGAGTCATATTGCTGATAGTGCCGTTGGGAGTTTCCGTCTTAGAGACTTTATAATGATTTTTCCCCATGGCGGCAATCTGTGGTAAATGCGTGATGCTGATGACCTGTCTGTGGTTATTTCCCATTTCGTCCATGATGTGCGCCATCTTTTCTGCTACACTACCACTCACTCCTGTGTCTATCTCGTCGAAGATAATGGTTGGGAGCTTTACAGCTCCACTAATCATTGCTTTTAGAGAGAGCATCACACGGGCAATCTCTCCACCTGACGCAACTTGTGATACAGGACTTAAAGGGGAGTTTGTGTTGGCACTAAACAGAAACGAGACACTATCTTTTCCGTTCGGGCTTAACTCTTTTGGTTTGATGTCTACCTTAAAGTTGATTTTAGGAATACCGAGCGGAACTAATCTTGCTTTCATCTCAGACTCGATAGTCTTTGCTGCTTTCTTTCTGATAGTCGTCAACCTTTCTGCTTGTTGCGTACAGTTGTCTAATAACTTTGCAACAATATCTTTTTGTTTCTGTATTTCCTCATCGCTATGATCAAGGAGATTGATTTGTTCTTGTATCTTTTGTTGGTATGCTATGAGTTCAGCAATCGATGCAACATGATACTTATGTTCTAACGAATTGATGGTATCTAACCTTGCTTGGCTTTGTTCGAGTTGTTGAGGATTATAAGAAACCTGCTCGCCTTGAGCTGTAATCTCTTGAAGCAAGTCTTTCATCTCAATATAACAACTCTCCATGCGTTGAGAGATTTCTTGCACTGGCGTGTATATCTGCTCTATTTTTTGCAGTTGTTGGCTCACTTGATTCAGTGTTTCTATAATGCCGTTCGATTCGTTAGAAATGAGATTTTGGGAAAGATAGAGTGCTGACTTGATTTCCTCGGCATGCTCAAGGGTTGAAATCTCTTGTTCTAATACTTCTTGTTCCCCCTCTGACAGTGCTGCGTCACTAAGTTCTTGCAGTTGAAATCGTAAATAGTCTTCATTCTCTTGGTCTTTTGACACCTTGGCTATCATCTCTTCCAATTTCGTTTGTTCTTTTTTATAGTTCTGATAGCTTTCCTGATACTTTCGTAGTGTATCTTCGTCTTTGGTCAAAATATCAACAACATGCAGTTGAAAATCCTCTTTGTTTAACAATAGATTTTGGTGTTGTGAATGAATATCAATGAGGCGTTCTCCCAAATCTTTCATCACAGAGAGCGAAGCAGGGGTGTCATTGATAAAAGCTCGGCTCTTTCCATTGATGTTGATTTCTCTTCTTAAGATGCAATCATGAGGGTCGTCGTCAAGGTCATTTTCTAAGAAGAAATCTTTGAGGTCATATTGCCGAATATCAAAATGAGCCTCAATAACGCAGCGTTCCTCTCCTTGTCTAATTTGTTTGGTATCGGCACGGTTGCCTTTTAATAATCCTAAAGCTCCTAAGATGATACTTTTTCCTGCACCCGTCTCACCCGTGATGACCGAGAATCCGGGATGAAACAATATGTTCATTTCGTCAATGAGCGTAAAGTTTTGTATATATAGTTGTTTTAGCATTTATTCTTTGATTTTTTCCCAAGCTTCATTTTGCGAGGCATTGATAGAAAACAAGATGTCGTACACTGTTTCTTTTTCCTTTTGCGTACCTTTTCCCTTATAGATATTTGCCAACTCGTCTCTTTTATAGTCGGTCCATATCTGCGGAAGCATGCTTAACGGTCTGTTCTCCCGACTTTTCTTGAGATCCTCTTGTAGGGCTGTTGTGATGTTGGTGCGTCCCCGTTCTGCATTGGTAGCCATTTCATCAAGTCCCTTTCTATAATAATCGTATTGCAGTTTTCTAAAAGGAGACATTGCGCTATCCATGTAGTCATTAATGATAGCGAAGCGATTTCGGCTATCATCAAATGATTTCCAACCTGTAAAATTCAGGTTCTGTGCATTGTTCGTGAGACGTAGACAGCGTTGTAAGATGTCGTCGCCACCCATGAGTGCAAACGAATCAAGGTTGATGCCAATAATCAGATAGGCATAATAGGCAATGAGTGCAGTCAACTGATTGTCTATGGATTCCTCGTTAAACTTGAGTTGGTCGAACTCTGCAAACTCAAAATTAAAGTCATTGTCCGTATTATTATATAAGGTGGAGGTGTAGGCAGAATTGTAAACGGGTCTGTTAGCTTGTATCAGTGCTTTGCAGGTAAACATGTTCGTTGCCTGATCGTATTTCGTTACCGTGATGTTAAAATTGCAAGATATCCGTTCTATTTTCTTGAAATGGAGGTGTGTCCACTGCCGGTCATTGATGAAGGTGTTCAGTGTTTTCTCCAAGTTCTCAAAGATGCGTTGGTCTGTTCCTTGTATCTGACTGTGGTTGATACGCACTTTAGCGTTCAATTCTTGACCGCACGCCCTCTTCGTGCAGCACGTACAGAAAAGAAGTAAACAGATAATGGTACGTATCGTTCTCATTCTACTGATTGTTCTTATTAAATTCACGCAAGCGAATTCTTGTCAACACTTGCTTGGTGTTGTTTGTAAAGTCATTTGATAACATCCAACTGTAATAGCCTGGGTCTTGGCGTAGCACCTCTGAAACAGTCTTTCCCTTGTATTTTCCAAAATTGAATACTTCTACTCTGACAGGCGAACCATCATCATGGGTCATCACTTTTCCGTTGCTGTCTTTCTGCTCACGCCATACAATGCGCCCAGCAAAGTCAACAGCGTCGTTTGTCTTGGAGAAGTTAGCCAAGTACTGCATATCATTGGGCAAGGCTCTTTCTTTTTCTTCGGCTTTGTCTGGATCGTATCTCTCAAGCTGCCCCAACAACACCCGATAGGTGGCTTCTGCATCTTCGTTGGCTTTGTGCGCTTGAAAGTCTTCCTCCATCTTTCGTCCGCAGTAAAACTTGTATGCGGCAGCAAGGTTACGGCGTTCCATCTTATGAAAGATGGTTTGCACGTCAATGAGATTACATTTGGAAAAATCAAAGTCGATACCTGCTCTTAAGAATTCTTCTGCCAAGAGTGGCACGTCAAAGTGGTTGGAGTTGAATCCCGCAATGTCGCTATCCTTAAATTGATTTTGAAGATGTGCTGCTATTTCTTTGAATTTTGGAGCGTTAGCCACGTCTTCATTCGTTATTCCTGTGAGTTCAATCACTTCATGCGGTATCGGTTTCTCTGGATTTACAAAAATACTTTCTCTTTCTTCCTCGCCGTTAGGAAGTACTTTGATGTATGATATTTGGATAATCCTGTCATTCACCAAGTCTAATCCAGTGGTTTCTAAGTCGAATATGATTAAAGGCTTCTTTAAATTTAATTTCATTTTTTGATATAGATGATAAAAAGATAAATGTATCTACAAAGTATAAATTCCCGAAGTCTCAGGCGCTCATGTAGATACATTTAGCAAGTTAATGGTGACTATTTAATCGTTCAGTAACATAGGCATGATGAGCATCAATACTTCTTGGTGTTCTGGTTGTGTAGAAGGGATGATAAGCCCTGCACGACTTGGGTCGGCTAATTGAATAGTCACTTCGTCGCTGTCTAAGTTGGTGAGAATATCTGTCAGCGAACTTCCCTTAAATCCGATGCTCATGGTTTGTCCTGTATAATCACACACGATTTGTTCCTTCGCACTTGTTGCAAAGTCGACATCTTCAGAAGACAGCTCTAACTTTCCTGTCTCAAGGTGAAGACGAATGAGTTGACTGCTCTCACTGGCAAACGGCAATACTCGTCTTAATGCGCCTAACAGTCCTTTTCTATCAACATTGAGCTGATTAGGATTATCCTGCGGAATCACAGAGTTGTAGTTAGGATATTTTCCCTCAATGAGTCTACAAGATAGTGAACCTCCTTCGTATCGTATTTCAGCATTCCTGTTGTCAAACTTAATGACAACATCTCCTTCTCCTTTCGTCAGTACTGTCCTCAAAAGTGTAGCGGGCTTCTTAGGTAAGATGAATGAAGCAGGTGTATCGCTTTTTATTTCAAAATTCTTGTTTCTCACTAATTTATGCCCATCGCTTGCCACAATTGCCAAACCCTCTGGTGTTAAATCAAAATAAATACCATTCATCACAGGCCGGAGTTCGTCTTGTGCGGTGGCAAAAAGGGAGCGGTTGATGTTGTTGTTCAGAACGTCAGCACCAATTGTCACCACTGTTGCCCCATCGGGTATTTCCGATGTTTGAGGATATTCTGCTGCATTTTGTGCCGTAAAATTATAAACTCCATTTTGGTATAGAATCTTGATGGTAAGATGTTCGGTGTCTACATCGAAAGTCAGTGGTTGCTCTGGCAACTCTTTCACAGCGTCTAAAATGGTTCTGTTGGGCACAGCGAATTTGCCGTTTCCATCGCATTCGTCAAGAGAGACAGAAGTTTGCATTACATTCTCGCTATCGCTTGCGGTGATTTTCAATTCGTTGTTGGCTACATCAAAGAGAAAACAGTCAAGAATAGGTAACGAGTTTTTTAAGTTGATGACCTTAGAAAGCGTTTGCAAACGATTGTTCAAGGCACTGCTTGATAATGTAAATCTCATGGGTATAATTTTTTAATTGTTATTCTTATAAGTAGATACAAAAATACAAAAAACCATTGTCTCAAACAAAAAAACCGTCTAAAAGTTTCGTATTTTAGAAGTATTTTACTAATTTCGCCGTTCAGAGAATCCTATTCAATTGATAAATTATTCATAAAACGTAAGATAAATGGAACTACAAGGAAAGGTGATTGCAGAAACACCTGAGAGAAGTGGCACTTCTGCAAGAGGTGATTGGAAAGCAAAAGATTTTGTGATTGAGACTCACGAACAGTATCCTCATAAGATGTCATTTTCTGTATTTGGCGAAGAACGTCTTCAAAGATTTAATATTCAGGTAGGACAAGAGGTGTTGGTGTCCTTTGATATTGATGCTCACGAACACAATGGGCGTTGGTATAATAACATTCGTGCTTATGATGTTCGTCAGGTAGATCCTGCTTCTTTAGGAGTACAAGGCGCTCCTGTGCCTCCACCAATGGGCACCACAGACACACCATCAACGGGTGCTAACCAGAGTCAAGCACCGTTCCCTCCCCAACCTGCTACGACAGAAGAGAGTACGGACGACTTACCTTTCTAAGTTCTTACAAAGGAAGTTAATTTATAAAGTGGATTTGATAAGTAATAAGTCATCAAATCCACTTTACTTTTGAGTAGGGTAGAGTGTCTTTTCTGAAAAGAGGTATGGCAACGATGAGCGTCCGATGGGCTTCCTCTTTCTTTCTTCTTAACATCTGTGAAGCATCCATTTTGTGTGGAGTGAGCGCCACCGCACGTTATTAGTACTGCCGTAAAGCAGCCAACAATAAATTGTTTTCGGTTTTAGAACCTATGGTCACTCTTATGCAGTTTTCGCAGAGTGGAAGATGACTGCAATCATATACGCTAATTCCTTTTTCTCTTAAATATTGATAGATAGCTCCTGCATCTTTCATCTTGGCTAAGAAGAAGTTTGCTTCTGAAGCATACACTTGAGCGCATTCGGGTAAGACACTGAAAGCATGAAGCATACGAGTGCGCTCTTGGACAATTGTAGAGACCCATTTGTCAATTTCAAAACTATCTTTAAGGGTTTCTATGGCTTGCTTTTGTGCCAACGAACTAATATTGAATGGATTTTTTATGTTGTTAAACAGTTCAACAATTTCCTTAGTTGCATACGCCATTCCAAGCCGTAGGGCAGCACAGCCATACGCTGTACTCATCGTATCTAATACAATTAAGTTGGGATATTTTTTCAGTTCGTGCCTGATAGAAGGTTGACGGGAGAAATCTATAAAACTTTCGTCCACAACGACTATCCCGTCAAACAAAGTCAATATTTCGTGAATTGCAGCTATCTGTATGGGCTTGCCTGTAGGGTCGTTGGGCGAACATATCCAAACTACTTTGGTGTGTTGGTCACAAGCGTGCAACAACTTGTCTGGCTGAAGCTGAAAGTCGGTATCTAACAGCACAGGCCTATATCCTATGTTGTTGATTTCTGCTAATCGCTTGTATCGCATTCGTGTGGGAGCAATTGCCACAACATTGTCCACTTTTGGCTCACAGAAAATGCGATAAATGAGGTCGATTGCTTCTTCACTTCCATTCCCTAAATAAATATTGTCGGTAGGAATTTTCTTCAGTGCGCTTAATGTTTTCTTGAGTTCTAACTGTAAAGGGTCGGGATACCGATTCAGTGGTTTGTTATAGGGATTTTCATTCGCATTTAATCTAATGACGTTTTCAGCGTGTGACGCTTGTTCATCAATAGAAGCACAAGGGTTGAGCTTACGGAGATGCGGACGAATCAGCTGCTCTAATGTTTTCATGCAAAAGGACTTTTAGTTATTTAGATTCCGGTGATGCTTTCTTTTCAACATTTTCCTTTGCGTATAGAGGTGATGCTACATCAAATGGAGCGTTTCACATATACCGCAACAATTCTTATTTGTTCTTAAAAAGCATTGCAAATATAGTGAAATGCAATGAGGTATGCAAGAATTGTCGTACTTTTGCAGCATGCGTCTATTCCGTCATACTTTTGTGACTGGGCGACTTTTGCTTCTTACCTGTTTGACAGTTGTCATGTTACTGAGTGCGTGTCGTGAAGAGAAAGTCCCTGTTGAAACTCCTTGGGGTACTACTTTAGGAGCGGATAGCTTAGCTTCAAACGAAAACTTTTTGTTAGATGACATCGTTAGAAACGGTGAACTGATTGTCCTTACCATGCGAGGACCGCAGACTTATTATGATTATCGTGGCAGAGGCATGGGACTTCAATACCTGCTCTGTGAAAAGTTTGCGCACAGCTTAGGCGTGTCTTTGCGTGTGGATCTTTGTAAAGACACGGCAGAAATGGTGAACAAACTCAAGCAGGGAGATGGCGACATCATTGCCTTTCCCTTACCCATACAAAAAAATGTTTTGGTTTCTGCGGGTCCTACTACAGATTCTGGGAAAACGAAGTGGGCAGTGCGGAAAGACAATGAAGCATTGGCAGACACTTTGAACAAGTGGTTTAAGCCTGCGTTTATTGCACAAGCGCAGCAAGAGGAGTCGTTTCTCTTGTCCACTCGAAGTGTGACACGGCGTGTTTTTTCACCCATGTTGAATCGTTCTAAAGGCATCATTTCAAATTATGATCACTATTTCCAGCAATATGCACCCATGGCTCGTTGGGATTGGCGACTGATGGCAGCACAGTGTTATCAAGAGTCTACCTTCGACCCTCGCGCTCGCTCATGGGCTGGAGCGAGAGGGCTGATGCAGATTATGCCTGGCACAGCTGCTCATTTGGGTTTACCTATGTCTCAAATAGAAAATCCTGAACAGAATATTGCGGCGGCTGCAAAATATTTGAAAGAGTTGAGCGTACATTTCAACGACGTTCGAAATGTGCAGGAACGACAATATTTTGTGTTAGCCAGTTATAACGGTGGCTTCTTCCATGTGCGCGATGCCATGGCACTCACGAAGAAATATGGCGGCAATCCGTATAGCTGGAACCATGTGTCAGCTTATATCCTAAAGCTCAGCGAACCTAAATATTACCTCGACCCAGTTGTTAAATACGGGTATATGCGTGGGGCTGAAACTTACGACTACGTCAATAAGATTCGGGCGCGTTATGCACAATATCGTGGTGTAGCAAAAGGTGGTTTAGGAGGAGGGTTTGGTCTTCAAACTCCCAGAGAAGCCAAACGCAAGCATCGCTTCCATATTTAGGCTTTTTGCTCCGAGGTTGAGCTCAGCTTTTCGCAACAGAACTGTTATCCCTCACTTGTTTTGGTTTGTATTTCTTTTCGCTGGCGACGGGCTTTCTTTTTAGCAATAATTGCGCCATACATATAGTAATTGACGTAAACGCCCACGGTCATGATAGCGATGAGGATAAACCCTGTAAGGATGGAGCAACCGTATAGTAGAATTGGGAAATACGAAGGTAACGTGTTCACATCTCCTTGCAAAACGCCTTGTTGTGAAAGCGTGTGACTAAACACCAATAGATACAAGGGCATTGCTACTACTATGGTGAGGAAAAAGACAATCACTCCAAACAAAAGCTGTGTAGAGAAGATATATCCGAAATGCCTCAATCCCGAAAAATAACCTCCAATGACGTGAGTTTTGAAACGGGCTTTGGGGGCTTGGATATAATTCATGTACGAATAACTCAACGGTAGCAAGAGAAGAGCGAAAACGAGTAAGCAGAGTGGGAAAATCCACATTTGAACAGTTGTGCCTGTCTGCTGCATCTCTTGTCCTGTTGCAATGGGTTGTAGCGTAGTGAGCTGCCAAGCAATGGCACCCACAAACAGCACGATGCAAATAAGCCCTATGAACACGGTTAGTTTTAGATTCCTCAGAAGGTTACATCTAAATCCGTTTTCATTGAGCAGGTTGGTGGTGCTGCCCATATACCAAACCATGGCGACTACATACAGCAAAGACAATAAGGAGGATAGGACAAAAAAGCTGGTGCCTCTGTTGTTTTCCAAAAGGGAATTACCATGCTGGATCAACCACGCCGTAACAACGCCTTCCATGATGGCAAAAGCAAGGAGTGGCAACCAATTTCTTCGGAGAATGGTCATTACATTTGAGCAAAATAGCAGGTAAGCCATTTTGATACAAGAGGATATACTGCGATTCTTATATAATTCTTTTTCCATTTTTTATCTTGTTATTTGTTCGTTCACTCTCTTCTTCTAAATTCACTACAAGTAATGGCTGTTGCAATGGCTACATTCAAGCTCTCCGCTCTGTTCGCACTCTTGGCGAAGTTGGGAATGTAAAGCGGCTTGTTTACAAATGTTCTTATCGCGGCTGAAATGCCATTCCCCTCGTTACCCATCACAATGAGTCCATGGCCTCCAAGATTTTCGTGGTAGATGTCTTTTCCATCTAATAGCGTTCCATACACAGGAAACATGGACGCATGTTGGCGGATATAATTTTCCAAATCCAAGTAAACAACGTTCACTCGAGCCAAACTTCCCATGGTTGCCTGCACTACCTTGGGGTTGTAAATGTCTGCCGTGTTCTCACTGCATAGAATGGTGGGTATCGCAAACCAGTCTGCAATGCGAACAATGGTGCCGAGATTGCCAGGGTCTTGTATGTCGTCAAGGGCAAGTATGAGTTGCCGAGAGGGGTCAAAGGCTAAGTGACTTTTTCTCATTTCAAACACACACAAAACGTCTTGCGGATGTTGTTGGCAACTTATCTTGGTGAGCTCGTCGTTGGTTACCGTTTCAATCGGCACGCCCATTTGCTGAAAATGAGTCAGGCGCTCTTGGTTGTGAATATCTTGTAGCCAATGAGGGGTTGCAAACATCATCGTTGGTTGAAAGGTGGAAAGGAGGTCTCCAACCACCTTAGGACCTTCTGCAATGAACGTTCCTTGTGCCACTCTTCCTTTTTTCGATTTCAGCGAATGGATGTATTTCAGTTTGGCTTTACTTATCATATATTCGTATGGATAGTGAATCTATTCGTATAGATAGTGAATCGAGATGCGTCAATCATTGCTCTCGTTTCATCAATGACGTCGTCTCGTCTTTGCAAATTTAGATAAAATTCCCCAATTAAAAGCTGTTTGTTCCCAAAAACGAAAAACTCTGGAACGAATACCGGCTTTTCCGTACACTTCTCAAGCCCAAGCAGGTACTGCATGTAGGGGTTCTCCTGAATGGCTTGGATGGTTTTCTCATCGCTCAGTTTTTGCACATGCCTCACGATTAGCGCTCCCACCACTATGCGGGCGGGCTTGTTGCCGGCACCGTTGTGACTGTTCCTCAGACGTTTGTTGTATTCCTTCTCTATCCTGTCCAGGGAAGGCGGTCGGACAGCTTGACCCAACGGTTGGATTTGTTCAATCCCGAAAGCAACTCTTGAAGTTCAACAGGTCGTGACTGCGATATTGTGAGTAGTATTTCATCTATATTCTTGAATGTTTTAACATCCAAAGGTAGTCATTTTGGGCAAATTGACTAAATCTTATACAACATAAATAGTTAATTATTAGATAGTTAAAGTTAATTAGTAGACCCTATTCAACTATTATTTGAAAATCAATAAAAGCTACATTTATTATCCAAAGACAAGGGGACGGAAAATATTCGCCCCCTTGTCTTTACCATTAATGCTGGTTGAAATTGCCACATGTAATCGTTGTTCTTATTTTATATTAAAATAGGTATAAGTCCATAGCTTTCTCTTTGAAAGGTTAAAATATATTATAGAGCATTAGTTTTTAAGCGATTTTCTTGGTTTATATTATAAACTACATTATATTCGCAATATGTTTAATTTAATAATATAAAAATATCGTCATGAAAGAAAAAGAATTAACAACAATGGAAAGTTTGAAACTCATTGAAAAAACAATTGAGCAAAGTAGAAAAGATGTTGCAAAGGCTTCAGCACAACCTTTTCTTGTTTGGGGAACATTGATAATATTTACATCACTTATCATTTGGATACTTGGGTCTAATATACCAGCAAACGAACATACCAACAAGTGGCATTTGCTTTGGATTTTGATGGCTTTTATAGGTGGAGTTTATCAATACAGATTTAATTGTTCTTGGGCTGTTCCAGAAAGTATTGTCAGCAAAGTCATTGGTTATACATGGTGTATATTTGGAATATCAGTATTTGTTTTATGGGCAATTAATATATGTGCCATAAATTGGGGAGGTATTTCTGTAAAGGAAATAATTCCAATGACACCAACCATCATTTTATTAATGGGTATATCTGTTGCTATTACAGGAAAGATTATTAACCAATTGTTCATATCGATTATTGGAGCAATGGCATGTGCGATTTGTGCTTATTTTTCACTTGTTTATCAAGGCATTAACGAATTACTATGTACTGCTGTTACTGCTGTATTTACACTATTGATTCCTGGTTTATATTTGAAGTTTAACAATGAAAAATAATTGTTTTCTTCCACTCAATCCTTTATTAAACAATGAGTTGCGATTGGCGATAGTTTCGATTTTAATGAGTGCCGATAGTGCTGATTTTAATTATATAAAGGAAACAACTAAAGCAACATCGGGAAATATAAGTGTTCAGATAGACAAATTGGAAAAGGCAAAATATATAAAGGTAAAGAAGGGATATAAAGGTAAAGTTCCTCAGACCATTTGCCGAATAACTCCACAAGGTATACAAGCATTGGCTGACCATGTTAAGGCTTTAAGGTCATATCTAAAATTAGATACGGATTTATAAAAAAGTCGTTATTTGATTCTAATTTTGTATATCTGCATCTTAGTAATTTAAACTAATTTTATATGAAATGCTTATTTCTTTTTATCACTTTACTACAATTGGTTGTCTGCCATATAAAAGCAGACAACCAAAATAATGGAAAAATTAGCAAAGAGCAAGCTATTGAAGATGTTGATAGTTTGGTTTATAGGCTTTGCGAAATTCACCCTAATGTTTTCTCAGTAGTTACCCCAACAAATTTTCTGATGCAGGTTCATGCTATCAAGCAATCTTTTCCTGATAGTTTAACCACATTAGAATTCTATAAAAAGGTAGCTCCTTTGGTAGCGTCTATTGGCGATGGGCATACATCTTTAACCTTCCCTGTCAACGATGTTTCCAAAAAAGATACGCCACGTTTTCCCTTAATGGTTTCTGTCAATTCTAACGACTCTACTATAACCACTCGTGGAACTTTATTTGGCATTCCAGAAGGTGTGAAAATTATTTCAATCAATGGAATAAGCAGTAAAGAAATTATACAGAATACGATGAAGTATGTTTCAGGCGAACGAACTTTCTTCAAATTGACTTGTGTAATTAGGGTCTGCTAATTTATTTCTTTCATACAACCTTGTGGTGTGGGTAATACAGCCTCCATGCTGTCAGAAATGCTCATATTTCTCTTTTGGAAGGTCTTCAAGTCCGATTTTTCGAAAATGAGACAAAGAAATCCCCTTAGGAACTTCATGATGTTCTTAGCGAAGAAGCAAGCTCCTATCCAAGTGTCAGCCGTTTGGTCAAGTTTCTCTCGGATGACGTCGTCTCGTCTTTGCAAATTTAGATAAAATTCCCCAATTAAAAGCGATTGTTCCCAAAAACGATGAAGATAAAGTGAAGAGGCACGACTCTTTCAGTGAAGACAGGTTGTTGATAGCCACGGTTTTTTCATTGAAGTGCAATATTGTTAAACATCGAATGTGACCAACGAAACAAATACAACGCAACAAGTCCATGGACACCTGCGTTCAGCCAATGGAGCAATGCCTATGGGGAGTTTTTCCTAACTCAATGAGATTGAGGTGTTAACTCACGGAGATTGAGGTGTTAACTCACGGAGATTGGAGGCTTAACTCACGGAGATTGGCGGTCAAAGTCAATGAGATAGATGCCCAAAGTCAATGAGATTGGTGCGGGTGTCTGGCTGACGTACGTTTTTGTCGTTATTTTATAGGTTTCTTACCCGCCATCCTTAGACTTTTCACGGATGCGCTATTGCTTGTCGAAGCTTATTTTTTCTTTCCGCTGATGTTCAGCTTGTACATCAGGTGCAGCATGACGTAATTTGGAATAGCATTAAAACGTTTCTCGGTTTTCCCTTGCCCGTTTATCTCATAATTAATGCTCTTGAGTTGATGAAATATATCGTACCCTTCAAGTTTGGCTGCCAGTTTCCCCCTAAAGAAACTCTTACTAACGTATGCGTTACAAATTAAATCATTAGTATTTATAAGAGGATCTGAATAACCACTGCGACTAAACATCTTAAGATCCATACCTGTTTCTAATCCTAATTTAAATTTGTATGAACCAAGAATACCATAATTAAAATCCAAGGTACGAATAGATGAGAATTTTTCACGTCTACTGTTAGCGTATCTCCATTTCATTTCACCAACTAAGCTACAGGTCAATCCTCCTTTTTGATAATTTAAAGATAGGTTATCCTCTAACCAATGGTTATTCACTTTGCTCAGCATACTTTCTGTTTGACCTGTTACTCCCGTTAAGTCTACATTGTGGTTGTAACTATAGACAATAGCATTTATTAATGTGAAGTAGTTTTTATTATCTAATGGAAAAGTATCATATAATCCAATATTGCCAGACCAGTTCCCCCTAACATTCTGTGGCTTGTATGTATATATACCCGTTATCGGATTGTAAGTAAATCCATTAGCAATAGCATTCTGATGAATATTGATATTTATAAATGCCATCGGCAGCTTAAATCGCCTATTGTTGTTATCACTAAAGCTTAAATTTACATTTGTATTTCTACTATTTTTCAAATTCGGATTACCTAAAGAGATAGCTAAAGGATTGGAATCGTCAGATCGGGTAATTTTTGAGTAAAGGTTTGGAGTTTCCACTTTCGAAGTCAAAGTTCCGTAAAAACCGTATTTATTTATTGTAAACCCCATATTTAAAGACAATTCTGAAATCCAATTATATTGTTGGACAGAAGTGTTTAGTAGTGAATTGCGAAAGTCAAGTTTTTCACGTTTGTAACCAACAGACACGTTTGTATTGAAGAACACATTGTTGTGATTCTTAGATTTTGAATAACCAAATCCGAGTGAAGCAGAATTTTGCTTACTTATATAATATCCCTTGTAGCTATTGTTGGCATCTAAAGAGAGTAGGAGAGAATCACGTGAAGATGGTAAACTGCCAAGAGGGCGATTCTCTTTCTGCCATCCGTCAAGTTTGTCTAATCTGTATTTTTGGTTGTTTCGGTAACTTCCTTTTTGCTGATATTGATACCCTGTGAAAAGTCTAAAACCATTAGGAATCACGAATGTATATTGTGGTCCTAAACGATAATTGTAAGAATAAGATGGAGTGTCGTCATATCGATTGCGATAGTCATCAATAGCATTGTTTTTTAAGTACTTCAACTGGTAATTGTTGAACATTGAATTCTTGGTATTTAGATAGTTACCTTCTATCAATGCTGATATACGATCACCAGATGGCAACTGTTTATATGCATTAACATTGGCGAAAGTTTTGAGTGAATGACCAAATCCATATGTTTTTGTAGACAATCGGTTTACACCAAAATCATTTATAAGCCTATTTCTTGAAGAGGAAAATATCGTATCTAATATTGCTTCTGTGCAACCTATTGATGATGGGTCTGCATTGAAGCGTGCTGAACGGGCAGATTCCCAATTATCAAATTTATTGTAATTTAAGTTTATGGTTGATTTTAGGTAAATTGGGGTTGAAATCTTTAAATTATTTTGAAAGTCATAAATAAAGTTCTTGGATTTAACCTCTGAGATGCTACGATTAAAGTTGTTTCCCCCATTTAAGAAAGATTCAGCTATCATTTGACTATTGTTATGTGTATCTCTCCACGAGAAACTTGTTGACATACTGTTTTCCAATGTGTTTTTTTCATTGCTAACAGCAGCGTTTAGACCTACTGTTTTTTGTATAACCTGACCGTTTGGCAGCTTAGTTGGATCCCAATCTCCCTTTTCTCCAGGTTTGCGGTCTTCATTCACATTATTACTATTTGAGAAAACAGATAACTGCAATCGTGGTGTGAAGTATAATCCGAACGCTTTGGCTGCATACCTGCTATTTGTACCTCCGGCTATGTCGGTGTTGGCAATGAAGTTTTTCTCATACTCTTTCTTTAGTTGGATGTCCATAACGTAGTCTTTCTTCTCAACGTCCACGCCCAAGGCCTTGCTCTTTTCGGTGCTTTTCTCAAACACCTGCAAGTCTTTCACGGTGTAGCTGGGCAGGTTTTCTATCAGTGTTTTGTTGTCTTTCTTGAAGAAATCTTTTCCGTTGAGCGTCAGATAATCTAATTTTCGCCCATTGATGAAAATCTCTCCGTGGCTGTTGAGCGTGGCTCCCGGCAGCTGCCTGATCAGTGCGTCGAGCATGCTTCCCTGGGGAAGGTTGAAGGCTTCGGCGTTGAAGACCAAGGTGTCGCCTTTCATCACCATCTTGATTTTGGTGCTTTTCACCACCACTTCGTCCAGCGTATGTTCTTTATCTTCCATTCCTTTTTTCTTGATGGTAATGTCTTGCATGTCAATGTTTGTATTTCTACCTTTGAATAGTATCTCTTTGTTGACAAAAGTTGTAAAATAATCAGGATGTTCTATCTTAAAGATGTATTTTCCTTCACTCAAATTCTTTTGCATATAGAAATAGGAGTCGGGATGAACAGCTTTGTCGTTCCATATAAAGGTGCGACATGTATCTATTACTGTACTATCTGCCGATAGTAAAGTTAGTTTGACATTTGATATAGGGAGGTTTGTAAACGAGTCTACAATACGACCATGGATAGTATAATTTCGCGTTGAGGGAAGCATTATCGTTGTTTGATAAGCTAATATTTGTTTCGGCAGTAATGTTAATAAAGAAAGTAAGACAAATAGTGTCCATTTTGGCATTTTTATATTCATAACCCGTTGACGGAATTTATTTAAATTGATAAATATGAGTAAACAGTGGCACATGTCTTTAATTTTTAGTAATTTAGTGGTGGTCAAAATATTAAGTTCAAACTATCGTATGTACAACCGTTATGCAAAATTCGTCAAAATCCTTGATTTATAAGAGCAATTCTATGAAAATTTCGTTAATGAATCACGGCTCTTTCGTTAAAAAGTCTTGGTTCTTTTTATATACCATTATTTTATAGCGCACCAGTGACATAGTGTAGACAGTTCTTTTCTAAAGATACGAGCATAATCATATGGAGTTGTCACAAATTGAGCGACATCATCATGTTACTGATATTAGGACGAGTGTCAAGTTGTGTCAGCAGAATAGAATTTTGTCCTGTTATTTTACCGTAAATCGACCGTTGAAAATCTCCAAAATAGAAAAAATCAATAGGCAGACGATAGACAAAAATACGCTGATTTTCCCCAAAAAACCGTCTCATCTCGTTGGAACATTGTTTTAACGCCCTTGTAAACACTCTTTAAGGGTGTTATCTTCATGTCACAATCGCATTAAAGCATGCAGTCTGGCAGTCAAAGTCAATGAGATAGATGCCCAAAGTCAATGAGATTGGTGCGGGTGTCTGGCTGAGGTACGTTTTTGTCGTTATTTTATAGGTTTCTTACCCGCCATCCTTAGACTTTTTACGGATGCTCTATTGCTTGCCGAAGCTTATTTTTTCTTTCCGCTGATGTTCAGCTTGTACATCAGGTGCAGCATGACGTAATGGGGAATGGTGTTGAAGCGTGTCTCGGTCTTGCCTTGTCCGTTGACCTCGTACGACACGCTCTTCAGTTGCTGGAAAAGGTCGTAGGCTTCGAGTTTGGCGCTTAACTTTCCCTTGCAGAACGACTGACTGAGGTAGGCGTTGCACACCCAATCATCGGTGTTGAACGAGGGGTCGTCGTATCCTCTGCGGCTGAACATCTTCAGATCCATGCCCGTTTCCAGTCCGAAGCCGAAATGATAAGAGCCCACGATGCCGTAGTTAAAGTCGTAAGCGTTGATGGTGTGGAAGTTCTCCCGCTTGCTGTTGACGTTGCGCCAGCCCAAAGAGCCTACCAAACTACAGGTGGCACCTTCTTTTTGGTAGTTCAGCGAGAGTTCGTTTCGCGTCCAGTGGTTGTTCACTTTGCTCAGTACGCTCTCTGTATGTCCCTCTACAGCCGTGAGGTCTACGTTGCGACTGTAACGGTATTCCAATTTATTGTCCAGTGTGAAGTATTTGGCACTGTCTAACGGGCAGTTGTAATAGATGTCTGCCGTGCCAGCCCAGTTGCCTTTCACATTCTGCGGTTTGTAGGTGTAGACGCCCGTCGTAGGGTTGAAGGTGAAGCCGTTGGCAATGGCGTTTTGTTCCACATTGAGTGTAAAATCCAAAGTTGGCCACTTATATCGCCTGTTGTGTTGGTCCGCAATGTGAATTATGGTAAAGTAGGTCGTGATGTTTTTGAGGTTTGGGTTGCCCAACGAGATCGCCAAGGGGTTAGAGTCGTCGCGCCTGTCGATTTTCGAATACAGGTCAGGCATGTGGATTCTCATGTGGCCATAAGCCCAGATTTTGTATTGATTGTAGGTGGCGCCCATGTTCAGGTTATATGATGTCTTCCATGTCTGTTGACTGATGTTGGTGTTGAGAGCCATACTCCTGTAGTCCAGACGTTGTTTTTCGTGTTGAACGGGGATGTAGAGACCCATATAGAATGAGTTCTTGCCACTTTCTTTACGGTAGGTGATGTTCAAAGACAATTCCTGTGTCTGTGTCTTCAAATATCCTTGATAACTGTTGTTGGAGTCCAATGCTCGCCGAAGAGCGTCACGTGACGAGGGCAGGGTTCCCAATTCGTGTGCTTGCTGTTGCCAGTCTTGCAGCTGATCCAGTCGGTATTTTGAGTTGTTGGTGTATTTCATTTGTTGGTTGAAAGAGAATTCTGGAAGGAAAGTCCAGCCACTTGGAAGTTGGTATCTATAGCTTACGGATGCGTTATACACGTAGCTGTGCGAGGGTGTGTCATCGTATCTGTCGCGTTGATCTTTGGCTGTCGCACTCTGGAGATATTCTAATCGATATTGTTCGAATGCCGTTCGTTTGGTGTTGTCATAGCTGAAAGAACCTTGGAAGAAGATGTTGTCTCCCGATTTCAATGGGTAGGAACCATATAGGCGATTGGATGTTTGGAACGAATGACCTTCTCCAAGACTTTGATTTTGCTGTCTGTTGAGGGCTGCGTCTTGCACCCGACGGCTCCATGGCATGGTGAACAAGGTGTCAAGAACGGCTTGGGTGTCGCCCCAGGGCGCCGGGTCTTGTTTGAAGGAGCCGGCACGTAGGTTGCTCCAGTTGTCACTTTTGCGGTAAGTGAGGCTGTTCTCAACATGCAGCCAGAAGGGTTTACTCATCTGAAATTGGTGTTCGAGCTGGGTCTCGAAGTTTTTCGAGCTGCTCTCTGACACGCTTCTTGAATAGCTGTTGTTGCCCGTGTTGAGGAACGATTCGGTGGCTGTTTGGCTCACATTGTGGCTGTTTTGCCAGGAAACACTGGTCGACACGTTGTCGGTGATGGTGTTTTTGTCGTTGCTGGTAGCAAGGTTCAGCCCCACTGTCTTCTGCGTTACCTGTCCGTAGGGCATCTTAGTTGGGTCCCAGTCGCCTTTCTCTCCGGGCTTACGGTCTTCGTTCACGTTGTTGAGGTTGGCGAAGACAGACATCTGTAGCCGTGGGTTGAAATACAGACCGAAAAGCTTTGTGGCGTATCGGCTGTTGGTACCTCCGGCTATGTCGGTGTTGGCAATGAAGTTTTTCTCATACTCTTTTTTTAGTTGGATGTCCATGACGTAGTCTTTCTTCTCCACATCCACGCCCAAGGCTTTGCTCTTTTCGGTGCTTTTCTCAAACACCTGCAAGTCTTTGACGGTATAGCTGGGCAGGTTTTCTATCAGTGTTTTGTTGTCTTTCTTGAAGAAATCTTTTCCGTTGAGCGTCAGATAATCTAATTTTCGCCCATTGATGAAAATCTCTCCATGGCTGTTGAGCGTGGCTCCCGGCAGCTGCCTAATCAGCGCGTCGAGCATACTTCCCTGGGGAAGGTTAAAGGCTTCGGCGTTGAAGACCAAGGTGTCGCCTTTCATCACCATCTTGATTTTGGTGCTTTTCACTACCACTTCGTCCAGCGTATGCTCTTTGTCTTCCATGCGTTTGCGCTGGATGGGCATGTCATCCAAGGTCATGCTGCTCTGTCTACCTTTGAAAAGTAGTTCGTGGTTGATGTAGGTAGTTTGGTAATCGGGGTGCTCTATCTTGAAGATGTAGGTGTCTTCGCTCAGCTTCTTTCGTAGGTAGAAGTAGGCATCGGGGTGTATGGCTTCTTTATTCCATGTGACAGTTCGGCAGGTGTCCACCATCACGCTGTCGGAAGTCATGATGGTAATCTTGGCATCAAGCACGCAGAGATGGGTGAAAGAGTCGACCACACGGCCGAGGATGTCAACGGAGCGTTCTTTCTTGTGGTGTGTTGTCTGTGGTAAGGCTTGTGTGAAAAACAGCAACAAAGCCCAACATAGGAGAGATAGTCTTTTCAGTTTCATGTATGATTGATTTATATTTTTGTCCGTTAGGTGAGTCGCTCCAGTGCCGGCACCGTGATGTACCCTCTGGTAAGTTGTATCAGACCGTCGGTCTGCATGGCGTTCAAAGCAATGGATATATCTAAGCGACTGGCGTTGAGTTCGGTGGCAAGTCTCACCATCTTGATTTTGAAAACCTTTTCTCCCGCGGGTCGAAGCGAGCGGTCTTTGAAGAAGTAGATGATGCGTTGCCGGAGGTCAGTAGGTTGTGGATGCCAAGGCTGTCGCTGTAAACGCTGACTCTGCGTACAAATGATGTTGAGGAGATTGAGCCTGAACACCATGAAGTCTTGGGTAAGAGTAATGACGTGCTGCTTACTGATAGACAACGTGTTGCATGCTTCTGCTGTAGTATAGGTTCGGCGATAGTGTTGGTGCAAACCAAAGAGATGCTCTGGCTCGATGACAAGGGGTGCTTTCAGGGTTTCTGTAAGCGAATAGCCATGGTCATCCGCCTCTGCCATCACCTCGACACTGCCTTTGAAGAGCACTGTTAGCTGTCGACAGGCTTCACTCTCCTTTGCAATACATTCGCCTTGTGGGTGCTGTGCAAAGGACAGCGGTGTGGTTTCGGCAATACGCAGCAAGTCCGACTGACTGAGACCTTGAAACAGTGGCAGCGACAGAAGATGAAATGCTTCTGCATCTTCTGTGTGATAGTCCAAGGGGAGGGGAGTGTTAGATGTGCTTGTGCGGTGAGCCATGAGGATAATGTCTTAGGGTGTGCGGTAAAAGGATGCGTGTACAGTGTGTCCGAGAGAGGAACTTTAGTGCTTTCCTTATTTCTTGTCAGACAGGTTCTCTGCGCCTTGAATAGCTTTCTTCAGCGAGGGGGAGTACCACACCTTGTTTTTCCCCTGTCCGTCGGCATATATCAGATACACCATGAGGTCGGGATGATGTTGCAACACCTGTTGCGTTTTTTCCAATCCTAACACCATAAACGATGTGGCATAAGCGTCGGCTTTGGCACAAGTATTTGCCAAAACGGTGGCAGAGAGGATGTTGTGCTGTACTGGATAGCCTGTCTTTGGGTCGATGGTGTGGGCATATTTCTTTCCATTCTTATAATAGAATCGGCGGTAATTTCCGCTCGTAGCCATGGCAGTGTTCGTCACATTGAGCACCGTTTGCAGTTCGTTGTTCGTCTGTGTGGAGTCGTCCGTGGGCTTCGTGACGCCAATCTTCCACGGCAACCGTTTGTCGCTGTTGCCCTGTACCACTATCTCGCCCCCGATTTCTATCATGAAGTTCTCAACATCTTGCGAACGCAAATATTGCGCCACCACATCACTTCCGTACCCTTTGGCAATCGCCGAGCAGTCGAGCATGATGCGTGGGTCTTGTTTGCGCACCTTACTTCCGATGAGTTTTACTTTCTCGTAGCCAGTCAGATGGCGCAAACTGTCTATCACTGCCTTTGTGGGAGGCGTGCCCGACTTAAATCCGAAACCCCATACATTGACCAATGGGGCAACTGTGATGTCGAAAGCACCGTGCGTATCTTTAGAAACCGTCTTCGCCAAGTCGAAAACTTCGATGAACATTTGGTTGAGCTTAACGGGTTCGTTGCGATTGATTTTGGAAATAATCGACTCGTCATTGAAGGTCGAAAACGTTTGATCTACCAACTGAAGTCGTTGTAGAATCTCTCGGTGTAAGTCCTTGTCCGACTGATAAGTAATGTGATACGTTGTACCAAATATTTGCCCTGTATTGTGTTGGTACGGCATGGTGTTTTGTTGGCGAATAATGTAAATCGAGCCAACGATTAAGAAAAGAAGAAAAACAATCCGAAATATAGAAGATTTTGTTATTTTCATCATTCAATTATTTTTAGTTCCAACCTTGATTTTTTTTATTTGTTCGCACACTTCCTCTCATTCCATACGTAAGGTAGAGCATCCCATTCTTCATCCTTCTGGGTTCACTCCGCCTGCTAAATTTCCACCGTAACGAGGAATGTCCCACCTATGGGTGTTGCTTTGGGCTTGCCAAAGCCCGGCACGTACCAAGGGTCGCCTGCCTCGGTGTTGGCACTACTGGCAATGCGGTGTTTGTATCTCACGCTCCAGCCCATGCGAAGAGGTCCCCAAAGCTTCACATCCACGCCCATCACGGCTTCCAACCAGTGGTATTGGTTGCTAATATCGTTCAGATTGAAGGGGAGCTGGGTGCCATACACGGGGTCGGTAATGCCAGGGTGGTTCACCGTATATTTGAAAGAAGTGTAGCCATAGCGTGCCCCCACGTACAGCCGATAGTCGTCGTCTTTGTTCTTCAGCATGTTTACATCTAAACCGATACGACCATACGGAGCTTTGCAAGTGTAGTGCAAGTGGGTTGTGACATCCTCGCTGTCGGCTTGTCCGTAACCCAATTCCACGACAGGAAAATATTTGTTGCGCAAACTCACTCGGGCGGCAGCTTCGTATTGTCCATAGTCGGAGAGCAGCAGTTGGAGCGGTCCCACCAAGTCGGCAGATACTGCCACATGTCGTAGAAAGCGTGTCGAGTCTTTGGGTTGCTCAAATATCTTCTTCGGTATTTGCGCCTGTATTGTTGTGCCCAATAGGAGCAGCACACTAATACAGATATTTTTTGAAATAGAGGTATAGGTGTGGATTCGTTGCATCGTAATTCACGTTTTCGTTGTTAATGACTACCGAGTCGAGCGTTTGATGTGTACACGTCACCGATTTGAGGCGGTGGAACATGGCAGGCGGACAGTCAATCGATTCAAAATGCGGCTGGTCGTCTTTGGCTATGCGCAGCGTGTCACGAAACACTTGGCCGTCCTTGTTCGCAATTTTGAAGAAAAACACATCCTCTGGCTGTGCATAACTGATGGGCAAGATAAAGCTGTCGATGCCCACTGCCCGATTTAGCAACACCGTGTCCGTCCCCATGCTACGCGCAGCGATGATGGTCAGCGTGTCTTCCAACTTCGGTTGTGAACCCATGAGCTTGTACGATGTTACCACGGTGTTGTTCAAAGGGCAATCAATAGACGAGCATGCGGTGAAGCCCAAGGCGACAGACAGCAAAAAGATTATTCTTCGCATCGAATGGTTTTTTCTATTTGGTAATCGTTTCGAGTTGGATTTGACCTACTAATCAAGTCGCCCACAAACCCAGCCAAGAACAGTTGGGTGCCGATGAGCATCGTGGTAAGGGCGATGTAGAAGTAAGGCGAATCGGTAATCAAGCGCATGGGGATGCCGTTGGAAAGGGCGTAGAGCTTTTCTGCTCCCAATATCATCACAGCGATGAGCCCAACTAAAAACATCAAGGAGCCTAAAAATCCAAAGACATGCATGGGCTTTTTACCGAAGTTGGACAAGAACCACAGTGTGATGAGGTCTAAATAACCGTTGAAGAAACGGTTGAGTCCAAACTTAGAAGAGCCGTATTTGCGTGCTTGATGCTGCACTACCTTTTCGCCAATCTTGCAGAATCCTGCCTCTTTCGCCAAGTAAGGGATGTAGCGGTGCATCTCGCCATACACCTCGATGTTCTTCACCACTTCTTGCCGATAAGCTTTCAGTCCGCAGTTGAAGTCGTGCAGGTTGCTGATGCCACTAATTTTGCGAGCCGTAGCGTTGAAGAGTTTGGTAGGAAGTGTCTTGCTCAGTGGGTCGTATCGCTTCTGTTTATAGCCCGACACAAGGTCGTAGCCCTCTTTCGTAATCATGCGATAGAGTGCAGGAATCTCTTCGGGCGAATCTTGTAAATCGGCATCCATGGTAATCACCACCTTGCCCTGTGCTTCCTTAAAGCCACAATACAGGGCTGGACTCTTGCCGTAGTTACGTCTAAAACAGATACCTCGCACAGCCTCCGACTGCTTACTGAGTCGTTGGATGACCTCCCATGAATGGTCGGTAGAGCCGTCGTTTACAAAAATTACTTCAAACGAATAAGCGTTTGCTTGCATCACCCGCTCTATCCATGAGAAGAGTTCGGGCAACGATTCTTCCTCGTTGTACAAGGGAATTACTACAGATATGTCCATACTATTCTATTCATCATTCACAACGTTGCCCTCACTCTTTTGTCCGCCTCTCCTCATCTGCATAGGAGAGAGGGTAGAGGACGGCGTGTGGGTAGGGCGAAGTTGTGAGGTGTTTATTTCTTCTTTTTGCCAAAAATCGCCACAATGGTACTGGTCAATGTTCCAATGAAAAGGTTTTGCATCATGAACATAAATGCCAGTTCAATGGGCGAAACGCTTCGCATCATTTCAATGGATTGCTGGAGGTTGCTCCAGTAGTCGGTGTTTCTCGTATCTATCGCTTTCAGCTCTTCTACCGACTGGTTGAGTAGCTGCACAAAGTGGCCGTTGTCCAAGAACTGGAAATACAGACACTGCACCATGGCAAATATCAGCGAGGCATAAAATGTCATGTAACAGCCGTAGGCAAAGGCGCGCCGATAAGAGATACTACCGTCGAGCGCATAGTTGCGAAACTTGATGACACGCCACGTCATCAGCACTGGCGTCATCAAGAGGAGCAGGTTGCCCAAGATATTCAGCGGTGGATACATCAAACAGGCAAAGCTGGAGGTCCACTGCAGAGCGAGCCAAAGACCGTCAATGCGAGCAAAGGCTTTGAGTTGGATAAGTGTTTGTACGTTTATCATAACTAATGTGCAAAAGTAAGCAAATAATCTAATAAACAGAGAATTGTTTCTTATTATCTTTCCTCTTTCTGAATAATTCGACATTTTGTACCATTATTTCAAATAAATTTAGTATTTTTGTAAACGAAACAATAGAATTATTATTTATTTACACATTAAAAGACGCTATTAGCTATGAATCTAAAATCGCTACGATTATTATGGACCTTTGCACTGCTCCTTTCTTTGGGGTGGAGTACCGCAAATGCAGCGGACAAAGTAATCCGCATTCAGAAGTCAACAGGTACATGGACCAAGTCCAATCCTGCCAAAACATGGGCTGCGCAATGGACCAGTAACGACGTTGATCCCATGCTCACCCTGACTTGTGCTGCCAACAATATGGCGTACTACGACGGGAACGAGATAAAGCTTTTTACAGGAAACGGCTCGGTGCAGTTCAGTGCTGATTACACCTTAGCTGTTACTCCTGGCTACGAAATCGTGAGTTACGAATTTTCTTTCTCGTCCGAGAATGCAGGGCGGAAGATTGTGGTGACACCAAAAGGCGCTGCCGAATTTTCGTCCGATGACCCCACACAGTGGCAAGCTGTGCAGGTGACAGATATCCACGCCGCTACGGCAACGTTCAATGTAAAGCATGCGACACGAACTACCGCAGGTTTTGCACGCTTGAAGAATGTGCTGGTAACCGTGGCAAAGGCTGCAGCTCCAGCGAATTTTCATCCGCTCTATATCACTCGTCCCAACCAACATCCTTACCGCATACCAGCCTTGGCTTGCATGAAAGACGGTAAGTTACTGGCTTTCTCTGATTATCGCCCGGGTGGCTCTGACATTGGTTATGGCGAGGTAGATATTCAATTGCGAACCTCTACCGACCACGGTGCTACTTGGACCGTTGCACGTACCATTGCCGATGGCAAAGGAACGGGCAGCGGACTCGATTATGGCTTTGGCGATGCTGCCGTAGTAGCCGACCGCGAAAGCAATGAGGTGCTGATGATGTGTGTGGCAGGACATGTTCCCTACCAAACAGCGAACTATCAAAATGGGCATCCACTGCCCATGGTGCGTTATCTGAGTACCGATGGAGGTGAGACTTGGGGCAATTATACCGATGTTACCGCTGCCGTTTATGGACTCTTTGACGGAAGTAAAGACGGCGCAGTGAAAAGTATGTTTGCTGGTTCGGGGAAGCTATGCCAGAGCAGTATTGTGAAGCATGGAACGCACTACCGTGTGTATATGCCTGTTTGTGCCCGTGACGGTGGCAACCGCGTGCTGTATTCTGATGACTTCGGAGCAACTTGGAAAGTGTTGGGAGGGAAAGATGCACGTCCTGCTCCCGGAGGTGATGAGCCTAAGTGTGAAGAATTGCCCGACGGTAGAGTGTTGCTGTCGAGCCGCGCCAATGGGGGACGACTGTTCAACATCTATACCTATACTAACAATGAGACGGGCGAAGGCTCGTGGGGCGAGGTGGCTAAGTCGGATGCGAACAACCACGGAACGGCAGCACAAAGCAATTCGTGCAATGGCGAAATCATGATACTTCCTGTGAAGCGCAACAGCGATGGCAAGCAAATGTTCTTGGCACTGCAAAGTGTTCCCTTTGGTCCGAACCGTGCCAATGTGGGCATCTACTTCAAGGCATTAGAGAGCTTGAACGATTATTTCACGCCAAAAGCGTTTGCAAGCAATTGGACAGGAAAGAAACAAATATCACAAATGGGTTCGGCTTATAGCACCATGGTGTGGCAAAAGGACGACAAGGTGGGATTCTTCTATGAAGAGTCTACCTACGGTGCCGATTATACCAACGTGTACAAGGCTTTGACACTCGAAGAAATCACCGACGACGCATTTAGCTACGACGCTACAGTGAAACGTCCCACGGAGGATGCCAACGCCATTCAGTATTCAGACTTGACAAAGGTAACACAGCTGCTCGGTCACAAGGGGGTAGGTTTCCCTTTGGCTGATGCCGAGAGTCGTGAGCTACTCGCCAAGATATATGATGCGCCTGCCAACTACACGAAGGCACAATTGGAACACATAGCAATATAGTTGGGCTTCTTTCAACTTCCTTTCGATTCAAAAATAGCACCACAAGCAACATCAAACAAAGTTCACATTTACCATTAGACGCTGAAGAAGTGGCGAGATGATTCGCCACTTCCTTCTTATGTCACCCATGTTCAACAAAAATACAATCACATCAATATGAAACAAATCTATAAAATTTCTCTGGCAGCTGTGACGGCTGTCTTGTCCCTAAGCACTGGCATGGCGCAAGATACTGGGTTCGATCTCAGCTCGCAGCGCAAAGAGTCGCAAAACATCTTGAAAGTACCTGGACACAAAGTAAATCATCAGGGCATTGTCATCAATCCCACTCCGCAGAAAATAGAAATGAATGTCGGGGGGCAGGCTGCACTCGATGTCACTGCTGGCGTGCGCCTGAAGGATAAGACGAAGGACAAGAAACACGTGCTGGCGCAGGATCTCAACTTCCTTAACCTGCAACGCAAAGGCGTCAACCTCACCGTGAGTTATGCCTCGAAAAAGAACAATTTGCCCAATGTAGAGGGTGCTTATGCCCTGCAAATCGATGCCAAAGGCATTCGTATCACAGGGCGTGATGACAAAGGGGTGTTTTATGCCGTACAAACCTTGAAGCAACTCATGGAAAGTCCTGCTGCACAAGGCGGTAAAACGCTGCCATGTCTCTCTGTTGTCGATTATCCTACCTTCCCTTATCGAGGAGTAGTGGAGGGCTTTTATGGCACTCCATGGTCGCACAAGGCGCGCTTGTCGCTCCTCGATTTCTATGGAAAATATAAGATGAACACCTATCTCTATGGTCCCAAGGACGACCCCTATCACAGCGCACCCAACTGGCGCAAGCCTTATCCAGAGAAGGAGCGTGAGCAGATTCATGATTTGGTGATGGCAGCGCAGCGCAATCGTGTCGACTTTGTGTGGGCTATCCACCCCGGAAAGGATATTCATTGGAATGAGGAAGATTATCAAAACTTGGTGCGTAAGTTCGAGATGATGTACGAGCTCGGTGTGCGCTCGTTTGCTATCTTCTTCGATGACATCGATGGAGAGGGAACCAACCCGATGAAGCAGGTAGAACTGCTGAATCGCTTGACGCACGAATTTGTACAGCAAAAGAAAGATGTGTCGCCGCTCATCGTCTGTCCTACAGATTATTCCAAGCTGTGGGCAAACCCCTCACCGCAGGGTGCTTTGAGCATTTACGGTAGAGCGTTGGACCCCTCTGTGAAAGTGTTTTGGACGGGTGATGTGGTGTGCAGTGATGTCACCCACGAAACGTTAGACTGGGTGAATCAGCGCATTCAGCGTCCTGCCTTCTTCTGGTGGAACTATGCGGTGACCGACTATGTGCGCCACATCGTACTTCAGGGGCCTGTTTATGGACTCGATACCACGGTGACACCCAACGAGATGTGCGGACTGGTGAGCAATCCTATGGAACATGCCGAAGCGTCCAAGCTGTCGCTCTATAGTGTGGCAGATTATACATGGAACCCAAAGGCGTACAATGCCATAGATAGTTGGGAACGTGGTTTGCAGGTGGTTGCTCCTCGCTCTCACGAGGCTTATCGCACCTTTGCCATTCATTCGGCAGATACGGAGACGGGTTACCGTAGGGATGAGTCGTGGGAGACGGAGACATTCCGCTTCAACAACTATACGCCCCAACAGCTCGAGGCGTTGTATCAGGAGTTCGACCGCATCGAGAAAGTGCCTACACAGATGCAGCAAGCCAACGACAACCCTGCCTTGCTAAAGGAGTTGCAACCTTGGCTGGTGGAGTTTGGACGCTTAGGCACACGAGGAAAGCGCACGATTGATTTAATGAAACAGTACAAGGAGGGTGATTTAACCGATTTCTGGACGGGTTACGTGCAAAACATTATGACGCTCAACGAGCGCAAGGCTTACGAAGCGCATCGCTCGGGAACCATGAAGTTGCAACCATTCTATGAGGTGGCGATGCAAGACTTGAGTGAAGCGTTTTATCAACAGATATCTGGGCGCAAGCCGTTCGTATATCGTGCCGTGGGCTCTTATCCCAACCTCAAGACCACCCTCTCGCAATTGATGTTCGACACAGATACCACCTCTTATTATACCTCTACTGCATCGCAGCGAACAGGCGAGTGGATAGGGGTAGACTTGGGTTGTGTGAAGCCTGTCCGTGAGGTGCATATTCTTCAGGGACGCAACTCGGTAGACGATGTAGATTACTTCGACCATGCCACTTTGGAATATTCTGCCGACGGCAACAACTGGCAACCACTGTTGAAAGAGCTGAAAGGCGTCTACGATGTGCAGTGGGAGGGGGCTGAAGTGATGGCGCGCTATGTGCGCTTGCGCAAACTGCCTTCTGAGAAAAAGAATTGGACTGCTGTCCGTTTGTTTGAGGTCAATCCTGTTCGTCAGCAATATTTAGGTTTTAAGGTAGATGCTGGTTCGCAAACCGAGGCTGCCCTGCGGGCATTTGATGAGCAACCCACCACTGCATTCCATCTTTCGGGTCGTCTGTCGTTCGACATCAAACCGGGTGTTTCGCAATATGCTCTGCTGATGCGCTTGCCTGCAAACGGCGGCGTGAAGGTGAGTCAGTTCGACAAACGTGGGAAATGTATCCACACCGAACAGGTAACCACTAACTTCTATCCCTTCACTCCAATGTCTCGCACCACACGAATAGTTGTCGAGGGCGATGCCGAGATTTACGAAGTTGTGATGAAGGATGCACCGCGCAAATAGCATTTGCTGCTGATGATAGGCTGGTTCTATAAATTAGCTTTGTTAGATTTTGAGCTTATTTTTGAGGTCAAAATGCAAGGGCGTGAAGGAGTGTAGCGAGCTACACGACTGAACAATCTTACATTTTGAACCAAAAACGGAGCAAGCCGAATACAATCAAACTTGTTTGAATTGTTGAGGCACAGCCTGTTTTATATAAAAAGAAGCCAAAAGATAACAAAACGTATTTCATAAAATTTTAATGACTATATGCGGTGGTAATTTATAGAACCAGCCTATTACCAACACAAGGATGGGGCTCACCGCTCCATCCTTGTTGCTAAATATGGTGGGGGAAAGCACATCATGGATTTCACTCGCATGAAAAAAGACAACCATTTTTCAGATAAAGCCTGCTTTTTTGGCTGTTATCCCATTACAATAATGCCGTTGTAAACATGAGTTAGCACCCTTAACCCATGTAGATAGTCTGGTTAACCCATGTAAATAGTCCGGTTAAGTCATTTAGATAGCTTGAAGGGGTGACAGTTGGATGTACTTTCCTAAAATCACTTGACAGTCTTTATTCACTTTTCCTAATTTACTTGTCAAATTTTTTCATTCATTCTAATTTACTTGTCAATTTCGGTTTTCGGCAAAAAAATATATTTTCAAACAGAGAAAAAGATAGCCTAAAGATGAACGAGCCCTGTTTTCGGCAAGTTCTTTAGAGGGCTCGAAGCCCCTAAAGAACTTTAGTAAGATAGCCTGTAAGCATCACTCACCCAGTTTTCGGCTTGACAAAGATAGCCTTTATTCGGTGGATGTGCAATGATTTTGCTTGTTTTTCCATAAATTGTTTCCTGGCTCTTCTCCTCTATATACCGCTATTGGAATTTTTAGTCCGATACTCATATGAGGACGCTTAAAGTTATAGAAATCAATCATTTTAGCTATCTCTTGATGTGCATGATTAAAGTTTTTATACATCTCTGAACGATAGATCCATTCCACTTTAAATATTCCATTTTGGCGTTCGGCTAT
>NZ_QFFX01000139.1:0-1547 GCF_023522295.1 Prevotella sp. TCVGH
ATATTGACTGCGGGTGAGCCAATAGTGCTCAAAAACAAGAATGATAGAGGATGGGGTAAGGTTTTGCAGAGGTCTCATGATAGCAATTCTGTATTTTCATACTGAAATATATTATACTAACACCACCATTATTCCTTACAGTATGTATGTGGTAAACGCACTCGTTATGTTTTTCTTCATATCTGGATTTTTATTTTATAAAGAAAACAACTTTCATATTAAACAGAAAATAAAGTCTATCTTTCGTTCGCTCATCAAACCTTATTTTATATTCACTGCTATTATTTCTATTCCAAAAGCAATTGTACATGGAGAAAATATAGAGATTATCAATATTGTCAAACAAATTTTATTAGGTCATGCATCGTGGTTCATAGCTGCACTAATTATTGCCGAATTTATTTTTTCTATTATTTTATATCTTAGCAAAGAAAAAACAAGTATTATCATAGTTAGCAGTGTTATATTATTTTACATGGGTTTATCATTCAACCACACCAACTTATCAATACCATGGCACGCCCATATTGCTGCCTTATCCGTTTTATTTATTGCATCAGGCTATCTGTATCATCGTTTTGAGCACCTATTTTGTCACTATATAAATTCCTTTACTTTTGTCATGGCGTTCGTAGTGGTAACAATTTGCAAGACAACAGAAAATTATTATGGTTTTAATATGATGATATGCGGTTTGAATATAGATAATGTCTTTATATTTTTGACAGATACACTTCTATCTATTTATATTCTTCTTTATATAGTAAAAAAATTGCCACAATTTCATTTTATACAATATGTAGGAAGGCACTGCATAGTATTTTATTTTTTATGTGGTGGCATACCACTACTGACAAGCAAAGTGTTTAATGCCGTTTCCTTAGGCTATTCTTCAAACTACATGCAACTTTTACCTGTATTCTTTTGTGTACTTATCATTACAACTTTTGTAACTTGGATTATATATAAGTACATAAAAATAGTTTAATAGTTTTTTAATATTATCCACATCCTATTTATATATTCTTTTTATTTATTTTTTAAAGAAAACAAAATAGAAGGTATGATGTACTGTGGATTTGTTGATAAATAATTAGAGAAATGTTTTGTAAATTGTTTATCCACCTTTCAATGTCAGTTATGCTTATCTTTCAATAATATCTTCTCTTTGATTTTCAGAGTTATAGGGTAGTTATACACATTCTATCCTTTATCGAGGGTAGTGAATAAGTTGATATCTTTTTTGATGAAGAAACTGTGGACAAACTGTTGAAGGACGTGTTATAAAAGGGTAGATATCCACGATAAGTGGCTTTGAAATTATAGAGCGTGGAAAAGTATCAGCTTATCAACAGAGTTATCTACCTGTTTATCCACCATTTTGTGCTTAATATTATGCAAATAAAAAAGTAAATAAATTGTACAAAAAGCAAGGCATAAAATAGTTCAAAAAACAAAGCATAAAGATGGTGTCTTATACTGAAATAGCTTGACATATTATTAACCTCATAAAAAGTAAAATAATATGACAAAAGAACTTAAAAGAA
>NZ_QFFX01000140.1:0-1531 GCF_023522295.1 Prevotella sp. TCVGH
AGACTTCTCCATACAGACTGATACGGTTAGCAATTATGTGAATGTGTCTATTATCGGTGTCCTTGTGCGTTACTGCCACCCATTGGTGGTTGTCAAGTCCCATTCGCTTGGCAAACAAATGGGCTATCCACATATATTCGGACACAGACAGCTTTTTCTCGTCCTGCGGTGCGATGCCAATTTCGATACGGAGAAACTTGTTCCTGCAACGGCTGTTGTAGTTACTGACCACTTTCATTTCCTCATAGATAGTCTTTGGATCTCTGCTGCAAAGATTGTGGAATGCAAGCCGACTACCGAGTTTGCCTTCCCTGAAAATATAGTCCAAAGCTGTGCTTCCGTGCGCTATCGCCTTGCATTTACCTATCATTTCTTGTTAGATTTAAGACCTTATATATTTCATCATCCACCCGAAAATGCGGGTCGTAAAACCGCTTAAATGCCTCTTTGGCACATAGCGAAAGGTTCTTGGTGATATGTAGCCAATCCTCGTCCTTGAGCTTGATGAGATTGGAAATCTGCCCATAGAACCTTCCTGTATGTTGGAGAATGGCAATGGCTTCCCTCTCATTGTCTGTCATCTTGGGAACGGCTGTTACTTCTCCGTTAAGGAGTATTTCCCGACAATAATCGGAGAATTTCCGTCCCGTGCTTTCCGCCCTTGATTTGATACGTTTCTTCTCTTCACTGGTACATCTTACCTTGATGAACTCCGTTTTGTTCATCCGCTGTTCTTCTTTATCCTGTTGCTGCCATCGGGCAGCTTTTCCTTTATATCTGTTCATATAAGTTTCCTTGAAAGTTTATCATTGTAGATGATTTATTACCTTAATTCCTAAATACTGACCGATGAGAACGGAGTGATTACGGTCTTATCTCCCCGATAGTCTGACGAGGGGAGCAAGAGCAGTTTGTGGGTACAAACTGACGTCTTGCAATATCAGCTAACGAAACGTTTACGCACAAGGCGTTTTGCTGCCGAAAAGTGAATGCCGTGCATTCTGTGTTTAACTGCGTTCGTGGTGTTCCCATCATTCAGTATGTTTGACAAATGTCTGTTGCTATGTTCTCTAAAAAAGGGTTGAGGGTTTTGAGTGGAATAATAGCACCTTTTCCCAAAAGTCCTCGCCCCTTTTCCTGTGATTTACAATCTCCTCCATTTCTCTATGTCTTCACCGTACTCCTCCAGATGGAGGCGCACGATGTTTTCCACGAAACTTGAAAGGTTGCTGCCCCTGTCGCCCAACCTGCGCACGATGAAGTCAGCACGCTCCTGCGTTTCTCGGCTCAGATAGACCGCCTTTCGATTGCTCAGTTTTGTCGGAACAAGGTAGGCTTGCTTGTAGGCTTCGAGCGTTTCCTTTCTCATCTTGGCACTGAAGCGCCTTTGAACGGTTGCGTTCTCTGTATGCTGCGCAGGTTCAGAGTGCGTAGTGTTCTCTGTGTCCTGTTCGTTAGGCTCTTGAATAAGTCTTGCTTTCCTTGCCCGAAGTTCGGCAATGATATGTTCAGACGAATTTTCTATCTGATT
>NZ_QFFX01000141.1:0-1529 GCF_023522295.1 Prevotella sp. TCVGH
ACTAAATAAATATAAGCCATTGAAATTCAACAATATATACTTTATATTATTTGTGTAATTCACCAAAAATGACTACCTTTGGTTGTTAAAACATTAACGACGTAAAATGAAATTCTACTCTCAATATCGTAGTCACAACTTATTTGAACTCCAAGAGTCCCTCTCAGGGTTGAGCAAGTTGAACCGCTGGGGCAAACTTGCAGACAACCTTCCATGGGACAGGATTGAGAAGGAATATAACAAGCACCTGAAGAACAGTCATTGCGGCGCGAGCAACAAGCCGGCTCGCATGGTGGTAGGTGCCTTGATAGTGAAGCATGTGGAGAATTTGAGTGACGAGAAGACTATTCAGGCCATTCAGGAGAACCCTTATATGCAATATCTGTTCGGTCTTGACAAGTTCATGGAAAAGCCAGTTTTCGTTCCCGAGTTGTTCGTCCTTGTCCGCAAGCGTCTTGACCATGATTTCTTCAATATGCTTACCTTGATGCTGGCGGAGGTGGATGGAAGCAAGCCGAAGAGGGAGCGCACGGACGAGGACGGCAACGACCATGGCGGCACGATGAGAGTTGACGCCACCTGCTGCGATGCCGAGGTTTGCTATCCGACCGACTCAAACCTTTTGGAGGACGGCAGCAGACTGATAGACCGCTTTCTTGACAAATTCTGTACCCGCCACAATATAAAGAAGCCGTAGAACCACCGTGCGGAAGCCCGCCAGGCTTTCATCTGCTTGATTAAGAAAAAGCGCAAGGGGAAGAAGCTCATAGACAAGACCATGCTGATCCAGATACGTTGCTTGAAGGCTGATTTCCAGACGTTTCTTGATTTTCTCGGCAGACACACAAGTGACCTTCTCTCATGTTTCAGTCGGCATGACTTCAAATGTCTCAATGCAGCATTCAAGATGTATGAACAGCAGAAAATGATGTTCGAGCAGAATGTCCGCAGATGTGCCGATTGCATCATCAGTATCTACCAACCTCACCTCCGTCCCATCGTCAGGGGCAAGGCAAAGGCCAAGGTCGAGTTTGGGGCAAAGGTTGGTGCCAGCATCGTCAACGGCTAGACTTATGTGGATCATCTCAGCTGGGACGCATACAACGAGTCGTCCGACCTCGTCACCCAGATGGAACTCTACAAAAAGCGTTTCGGCATGCTCCCACGGGAGGTTCAGGCCGACAAGCTCTACCTTGGAAAGGAGAACAGAAAGTATATCAAGGCATGCCACGTCGACTGTTACAACCATCCGCTTGGCCGGCCACCGAAAGAAGAAAACGATGAGCATGCGGAGGACAAGAGAAGGGCTGTCGGTGAGAGGAACTGGATTGAAGCCACGTTTGGAACCTCCAAGAGAGTTTACCGGGCAAACGACATCCGGGCGAAACTAAACGATACGGCTGACACATGGATAGGAGCTTGCTTCTTCGCTAAAAACATAATGAAGTTTCTAAGGGGACTTCTTTGTTTCTTTTTTGAAAAAAACAGGGTCGAGAGACTTCAAAAAGAGTATTATCGTCAAATTCGAT
>NZ_QFFX01000142.1:0-1393 GCF_023522295.1 Prevotella sp. TCVGH
CAATAGTTCGTTAAAATTTGAGTATATAGCTACGCAGCCTTAGGCTGCCAGCCAATGAGTTCTTTGACAATCTTACTAATTAAAGTTCGGTTCGGTCGGCATCGGGACATGTCGAAAATTAATTTCGTATAGTTCGCATTGAACATCAACGACTTAACTTTTTCCATGGAATTATCCATACCATTGTCTTTCATGAAGACCTTGGCGGCATTCAGTGAGGCGAACGATGCGTTGAACGCAAAGTCCAACTGTCTCTTGTGTCTTGCCTGGCAATCCATAAGTCCCGTAAACTGCTTGCTGTCGCGATAGCAGAACTCTATCTGGAAACGAGTTCGGTATGTCTTCAATACTTCCTCACCCGTCATTGAGAGTTTTGTCGAGAAGAACAACTTGCACTTTCCACCTGGCATTCGCCAGATGACAAGTCGCACCCTCTTCTTCAGAGCCTTGGCATAAGCCTCGAGGGTGTACACCTTTCCGTCCAGTCCATCAATGTGCAGTTCTTCCATGCATGAGAGGTTGAGGTTTGCCAAGTCAATCTTGTCTCCCTTGGCTCTTGGTCGTCCACGCCTCTTTTCCCTCTTGGGAATGTAATGCAGACAAGCGTTGTCACGGAAGCGGCTAACTAGATAGAAGCCAAGCTCCGATATGCCCTTCTCGAATGTGGATGTGGAGAAGAATGCGTCAGCCACTACTATATCAGTGATACTCAGCAGTTTCTTTGAATACCGCTTCATAACACTGATGTAATATTCGACGAGTGTCTTGTTCCTCATCTTCAGCGCAGAGTTCCCTATTGTCTGATGGGCACGCAGCATCATGCACTTGTTGTTGGCAACATCCAGCAAGCCGATGCCCATGATTTCAAGTCCGTGCTTCACCGCCCCTGCACATCCCGACCAGAACCGTCCGATATGAGGAGTCTTCTTCCCAGCCTTGCTGATATAGCATGGGTCTATAGCAATGGCAAGTAAGCCATCCATATCCAACACACGCCTTGCAAGAGACAGGTTCAACAGAAGCCAATCAATGCAGTCTTTCTTCTTGCGGTTGAAATTCTGACGATAGGTCTGCTCGCCGTGCTTGCCGTAGCGAGCCATCTGTGTGAAGTTTATCTTTCTGGGTAGAATCATATATAAAGTCAGTATCTCGATGAGCAGAGTCTGGAAAGTTTTTGCTAACTTTGCACCAGATTCTTTCATAGATGTACGGATTGCATCCTTGAGGATCTTCTCATATTGGCTAAGTGGCTCTGAAATCATCATACTTTTAAAGTCTTGAATCAACTATAAAGGTACTGAAAATCAGACACTTAGCCAAATTTATTTAGTTATGTTTTGTTAATCAACTCGCTCATTTTCAAACAATTATGTGATTATTAACAGAGTATTGA
>NZ_QFFX01000143.1:0-1309 GCF_023522295.1 Prevotella sp. TCVGH
GCAGAAGATTCCATGCACATTTTTGTCACATAAAAGAAAACGACTCTAAATTATGCACATTTTTGTCATATAAGCCGAAAACTTGGATTCAAATAGTCCTTCTTATCGTTAGTATGACCTTAGGGCATCATACTACATGCAAGGCATATCCAAGTGTACACGGCTACCAAAAGGAAGCTCATAGAGAACTATCGGACGTTCAACAAAAGCTTAGTGACAAATATCAGCTTTATCACGAAACCCTTAGTGACCAAGAACGAGGCACGGCTTTACTCTCAGATTCCAATCAATCTACTCGAATCAACGCCCCTCGTCCACAACGCTACCTACCCCCCTACTTGCAACTTTCCAAGCTCCATGCATATAAGAAATCCAGAGAAACGTGGCATAACAAGCTTCACCTCTGGAGGAAAGGGCACAAAAATTCACTTTCAACTACACCCATTTCAACAAGAGTCCCAGTCGATTATTACGTGATTGCACTAAGACATATCATTCGTTGAATTGCTATCTTTATAAAACACCCCTAATAGTACATCAGCAGATGTGCGATTTTTGTCCTTGTATAACAATTAAAAGATAGTAAAAAATGGCAAATTTCAAGAATTTAGAGATGTCCAGTACACTCTCTTCCAACCCAGATATCACCGTTTCTAAAGGTTTCCTTGGCTTTGGATCTAAGGCGATATATACCCCTACAAACACTCCTCTGAAGGCAATCATCAATTATTACAACGCTGAAGGTGGCGAAAAATTAGTCAAACTTCTGCAAATGTCAGAGGAACAGATCGCAGAAAAAGCAGAGAAAATGCGAATGCCACAAAAACAAAGCATGAGCAACTACCGTTTGGAAGCCTGTTTAACCGCAGACAAACAGTTTATTGCCATACAAATGTTTGGCTATGCGGATTTTAAGAACACTCCGCTCCACGAACTCTGCATTTATAAAGGCAAAACTGCAGAAAGCATCATCAACCTGCTTTAGCACATCCGACACTACAAATTCTCACGTCTCATGCGTATAGCACGAGACATATTCCTAACCTTTCGTTACCGCAATTGATGGGTAGCGAAAGGTTTTTTGATGACAGTATAATAAGTTAGGAAAAGAGATAAAACTATTAGAATAACAACAAAAGAAATAGAACTCACTTTCATAAGAGGATTAACCCATTATAACAAGGGCATTAAGTCATTATGATAAGGACACTAACCCATTACTATAAGGGCATTAACTGTCTTATACTGAAATAGCTTGACATATTATTAACCTCATAAAAAGTAAAATAATATGACAAAAGAACTTAAA
>NZ_QFFX01000144.1:0-1220 GCF_023522295.1 Prevotella sp. TCVGH
CGGCTTGGGGCAGAAGTTTTACCCGACAAAGAGTATTAGTCTTTTGTCTTCTGAATTTAAGCCACATAGCCCCTGCATCATCCTGCACAAGATGTTCCTTGCGCAGATTCATCATATCGCAAAAGGCTGTGCCTGTATAGCAGGTGAACAGGAAAAGGTTACGGGCAAGTGTCAGTTCTGTTTCCTCCTCTTCTAATCGGACTTGCTTTATCCTATCAAAAGAAGCCCTGTCCAACGCTCTGGGCAGTTTACTCTCTCCTCTGTCTATCTTGACAAGGTCAAAGAGAGGACGGTCTATGATACCCTCGCGAAAAGCCAAACGGCATACTTTCTTGACTGCCAATGCCATCTTGCGGTAATAACTCTGTGAATGACCATGTTTTCCCACGCTGTATTGATGTAAGCCGTCCAAGAAATCCTCGGTTAGTTGCCCAAAGGTAATGTCGCCGGTGCAATATCGTTCCTGAATAAAGGCTTGCAGATGCTTTCTGAGCATGTAATACATCGAGTGCCAACGTGCCGAAATCTCCACGCCAACCAATTGCTTCTCGTCTTCCACCATCTGGTCGTAGCGTTGAAAGAACGTAGTGCGGTTCTGCATTGAGCCTTGGAACTGCTCCTTGATGTCTTTTGCAGAGAACTCTATACCTCTATCACAAAGCGTTTGGTACGCTCGTTGTACAGAGAGAAGCAGTTGTTCCAACTTTGCATTGGTTGTCACTGCTTCACGGCTCTTGCCATTCAATCGGCTCTCTCGCACATTCCACAACTTGGGATTGCACGACAGCTTACTGCTGAATTGAGCCATCGTGCGATTATAGGTTATCCGTCCCATTATCGGAGCCTGCCCCGACTTGTCCAAACCGCTCTTTTTGAGGTAGAGCAAAACCTTCATTTTCCCTTTTTGCATACGCTTCTGTTTTTGTGGGCAAAGTTACCCTTTTTTGAAGCGTTTTTGGTTATGCAAAATATTGTGGTTCAGTGCATAAACACCATAATGGCAGAAATCGCCACCACTGTACAAACTGCTTATCGTTACCTCGTTTTATTCACACACATTTGGCTAACGATTTGGTAACGTATCTTCTGCACAAATCCACATTTTCTGCACTTTCACCCTCTAAGCAATACACGGCGATAATCCGTGTTTTTCACACATTCTCAATCACTTACCATCAACCTGCATAAAACATCTCTTTTCTTGCATTTGCCCGGTAAAA
>NZ_QFFX01000145.1:0-1100 GCF_023522295.1 Prevotella sp. TCVGH
CTAAGTGAATGATAATGAACAGTTAATAAATTACAAATATTTTCCAATTATTTGGAAAGCAACATAGAAGATATGAAAGTTTTAATAAAAAATATGAGAGTAGTTGTTATTTTGCTCTTTTCTTTGTTAATAACCTCCTGTGAAGGCTGGCTGAATGTTAGTCCGAAGTCAGAAGTAAAGTATGATGATTTATTTAGTTACAAAAATGGATTTAAAGATCAGTTGACAGGCATATATACTGCACTTTGCTCTGATAATCTTTATGGAGCAAATCTTACCTTTGGTATGGCGGATGCTTTGGGGCAGCAATATGTATGGACACAGGAGGCTGGTATATATTATCATTTGCATAGATTTGAATATGATGACGCAACGAGTCAAAATATTATAAACGCCGTATGGGAAAGCATGTATAAAGATATTGCTAATATCAATATTTTATTAGAGGGAATAAAAGAATATGATGGCGTTTTATCTCAGACAGAATCGGATGTGTTTGAAGGTGAGGCTTACGGAATGCGAGCATTCTTACATTTTGACTTGCTTCGTTGGTTTGGTAAAAGCTTTCTAAGTGATGCTCAAGACGCGGCTATCCCTTATGTCCGAGGTGTGTCGAAAAATGTAACACCATTATCTACAGTGACTAAAAGTATTGACTTGGTGATAGAAGATTTAACCCATGCCTTAAAATTGTTGAAAGTTGATCCAATAAAGACAGGAAAAGCTTCAACGGAATTCCTGGGGGTAAGAGAATTTCATCTTAATTATTATGCTGTTTGTGCTTTATTAGCTCGTGCCTATCTTTACAAAAATGATAAGACAAATGCATTAAAATATGCACGTGAAGTAATCGATTCGAATAAATTTCCTTGGGTGGCAAGTAGTAATGTAACAACCAATACACGTAGTTCTCGTGACGGAATATTTAAATCAGAGTGTATTTTTATGCTTAATAATACAAGATTGAAGTCTTTGACAGAAAGGTTTTTAAAAGAAGGAGAAAGTAATACTGTAGGAAATTTATTAATTAGTGTTTACTGAATAATGTATAACTCTCTGATATTTAAGTTTATATAACTTTATTTCTTCGTTTGTTTAAC
>NZ_QFFX01000146.1:0-1090 GCF_023522295.1 Prevotella sp. TCVGH
GGCTTATATGACAAAAATGTGCATAATTTAGAGTCGTTTTCTTTTATGTGACAAAAATGTGCATGGAATCTTCTGCGTTCCGTTTATCTACTAGGCTTGTGACCCTTTATTAGGTTCTGGATGAGTATCTTTCTTCTCTCTACACTCATACCCCTGTGTAGGTTCAATTTTATCTTCAATTCAGAGTTTAGCGATTCCAAGGCATTATTCGTGTTCGGAATGTTCAGTTCTGGGTGGTCGTACCACGTCCACAGCCACGGCATGTTCCTCTTCAGGCTCAGATATGCGCTGCGCACAGCCTTGTGTGTGTAATGGGACTTTCCGTCTGGCGATGCCGTCCGCTCCCCTAGGAAATCCTCCCATTTTGCGTGCCACGCCTCCAAGGCTCCGACGAACGATTCCTTGTCCGTATGGCATAACATAAGCGTGAGCCTGAGCAATTCCCGAGAGGCCTCCAGTTTGGGTCTGGAAGTCAGCTTGGCCTTGACTGTCAGCACCTGGTGAAACTGACAAAGCTGGAATTTATACCTGGGGAACATCTTCCTGAGTCCCTTGAAGCCATCCGCCACGATAGCCAATATGGTGTGTCCGAGTGAATTGAGGTACGTGATTCCCTCCCAATAGTCTTCCAGACGTTCATGCCTGTCAATGAACTTGTACCAAAGCACCTCGCCGCTTAGCGAGTCCTTCATGATCACCACGCCGAAGTTGCGTCCCCAATAGGTTGTGTCCATCAGAACCACTATGGGACGCGCGCAGCATGTTGGAAGAGAAGCCTTGTAGGTCTTCGACAGCCTGCGGTAAACTGTCCTCGTGGACACTGCGTACTCCGTGGCCAAATCCTCGACGGTGAGATTGCCCTTTGAGTAACGGGTGTTCACCGTTTCTTCGGTAAGCCGCTTGTGACCTACAAATGTCCGGCCGCAGGACTTGCAGTACCAACGCTGACGGCCCTTGTGAAAGCCGCGTTTTACCACCGATTTTGAGCTGCAATAAAAGCAGATTTTTTGCCATAAATATATAAATGGAACAAAGGTAATGATTTACAAGTAGTTGAAACGTTTTTATGCACATTTTTGTCACATTAGCC
>NZ_QFFX01000147.1:0-1037 GCF_023522295.1 Prevotella sp. TCVGH
CACGCTAAGTGAATGATAATGAACAGTTAATAAATTACAAATATTTTCCAATTATTTGGAAAGCAACATAGAAGTATATGAGCAAAAGAAAAGATATGCAACACATTTTCAATACAGATGTAGACAAGAGTAGTTCTTGGCATTCTGTTAAAGTTATCATCGGCAACGTACACGAAAACCCAGAACTATTTATAACGAAAGAGGATTTTATATTATGACAACTCAAAAAGAAATAGATAATACTTTTATTGCTACATTAGAAAGCATCATAGGAGTTTGTGAAAAAACAACGTCAGGCAATGTTTCTCATAATATTGCAACGATTAAGTGCAAATGCAGAGATATGCTACAATTCTACAAGAAATTTCCTGCTAACTCTTGGCACGAAATATCAAGGGACAAAATCCCTAATGATGTAGATATACTTATACGTTTTGAAGACGGAAGTATAAAGAGGTATGATGAGGAATTGCCCGAATTGCTTGTTACGCACTGGTGCGAAATACCACAATTTAAGGAGAAGTAAAATAACCAATAAAAGTTGATATATGAAGACAATAAAGGATTTAACAGTAAAGGTTAAATACACGGTAGGCTTAGGCGATGTGGAAGTTAGTGACGAAGTGTACGAAGCTCTGCAAAACTTAGCAGACCGTGGAGAAATGACCTGTGACTTTGTGGAATCTTCAAGTTTATAGATAAATATATAAAATCGCTTGATAATAAATAATTATGCGCAAAGAAAATAAAATTTTAGTAACTCAAATTGGTGATATTGAAGAGGTAGATGTCATCTTTGATGATAATAATAACCTATATTTATATTCTTTTAGTGGAGAAGACGAGTTTTATAGACCAGATGGGGCTTATAAAATATTCGATAATAAGGAACAAGCCGAAGAGTATGTGAGAGAAAACATAATTCCTTTCGACAAAAATAAAGTCAAAGAGTATCTTACTAAAAGTTACTATGTTTGCAAAGGCTAACACACGGAGACAAGTCGGATGCCGCTCTTCGGAGGCTTCGCGCCTCCGGC
>NZ_QFFX01000148.1:0-1029 GCF_023522295.1 Prevotella sp. TCVGH
GGGTGTCCCATCTGTCCCATCGTTCAATCTTGTCATTCATTATCTTTCCTTTTTGTAATTACGACTTTGGAGTAATTTAATTCCCCTTTGGGGCAAGGGTCTTTGTCGGCAAAAACGGAGTTTGTCGGACAAAGACACACCTTGCCAGTATAAAGAAAGAGACCGTTTGTTATGTTCCATAAAGTAACCTTTCTGGGGTGCTTTTAATAGACGAGAGTTCAAAGTTCAAGAAGTAAGTCAAGAGATAAGTTTAGACTAATTTCTTGACTTACTGACTTTATGAGCTGACATGTTTTTGACTAAAGTTAATTTTGACTTAGGTCGAAACTAATTTCTTGACCAAAGTTATAACTGATCATTTGACTTAAGTCGCGACTGATGTCTTAACTTAACTCATAACTTACCTGTCTGCGGTATTGGATTATAATGCCTTTCAAGCATTGTCTGTATGTCGCTCTGCTTGTATAGTATCTTCCCTCCGATTTTGTAGAAAGGGAGCGTTCCTAAGTTTCTGTACTCTTGGAGCGTGCGTGTACTGAGCCGTAATTGGCTACAAACCTCCTCGCCAGTGAGGTAAACCTCTCCGCCTAACATCGGACGGGCTGTGGAACAATACCGCTCCAATTTCTTCAATATTCCTTCCATCAGTTGCGAAAACAACTGCATCTGTGGGTCTTCCTGCGTAATGATTTCATTCTCCGACATAATTCATTCATTGTTTGCGTTCAGTAACTCCGTGATGTCGCTCTCCTTGTAATAACACTTGTGCCCAATCATTGAGAAAGGGATTTTTCCCGTATCTCTGTATGATTGCAGGGTACGCTTGCTGATGCCCAAACGCTTGCACACGGCTTCATTGTCGAGCCATTCGTCCGTTTCGGGCGGATTGCCGATAAGCTGTTCAATACTGTGGATAAAGTCTGCAAATTCGGAGCAGTGCCGCTCCCACGCTTTGCGGTCGATGATAATGAGTTTCATTGCCTTGATTTTGTTTTGATTACTTTATTGTTACTCGGCAAACAAACTGTT
>NZ_QFFX01000014.1:0-56610 GCF_023522295.1 Prevotella sp. TCVGH
TGTCCATATGGAAAAAATTAAAGGATTTCTCTTTGCCGTACGACACAGAGAAATCCTAATGACCGATTTGGGTTTAATACATGTTTTCAAGACCGTTAAGTCAATGTTTCAACTTGAAAAGTTATCTATTTTGACAAAATCAGCCCATTTTTGTATACCGTTTGCCTATTGATTTTTTCTATTTTGAAGATTTTCGATGGTCGTTTTTTGGTAAAATGATAGGACAAAAACAACGAGTGCCTTTACCAAAAATGAGACGAAGTGAAAGCGCTGTGAAATGTTATCTACTTTCTATTTATTGCTGTCCGCTAAAACTTACTTGAGCATAAAAAAAGTTTTAGCAGACAGCAATCATTTTTATCATTTAGTACGTAATGATGCCCAACCAGCGTAATACGTCGTTAAGGTTGGCAACAATCATTAACAACAACAAGATGGCGATGCCAACATATTCTGCGCGCACCATGAAAGTTTCACTGGGTTTGCGACGAGTGATCATCTCATAGAGCAAAAAAAGCACGTGACCACCGTCCAAGGCTGGTATTGGCAAGATGTTCATGAATGCTAAAATGATGCTAAGGAAGGCCGTCATGAGCCAAAACATGTGCCAATCCCATACGGGAGGGAACAGACTTCCAATAGCTCCGAAGCCACCTAACGACTTAGCACCATCAGCGGTGAACACATACTTCATATCACCAACATAGCCTGCCAAGACATTCCAGCCATATTTTGCACCTGCAGGAAAGCTCTCGAAGAAACCATATTCCTTTTTGGTAGGCGTGTAATACGAATACAAATTGGTCATACCCACCCCTAACATCAGACTGGAGTCCAGCACTACCTGAGCCGTATCTACCTTAGAAGTTGCAGGATTCATAAAGGCAATGCTTGCTGTACGAATTTTCAAACTATCCGCATGGGTCTTTGCTGCCATGAGTTCATCACTCAACACGCCCACCTCTTCTTGGTAAGCATTCCAAGAATCAATAGGTTTGCCGTTGATACCCACCAAACGGTCACCTTTCCGAATGCCAGCCTTAGCTGCTGCACCAGAAGGCATAACACTGTCTACATCTGCCAATACAAACGGTGTTACAAAGCGTGGTGTGCTCTTCAACATTTCCAAAAGGTTCAGGTCACCAGGCAGGTTGATGCTCATCGGTTTGCCATTGCGAATGATGTCTACTCGTTTGGCGGTGGACAAGTCGCGATACACATCTGCATTAAAATCCCTGAATGCGCCTTGGTCTGTCCCCACAAGAATGTCATGGTCTTGAAATCCATACGACTTGGCTTCTTGATTGAAACGCATTCCCATGCTCATATCTTTGACCATGACATACGATTCGCCCCAATAAAACAGCACCATGGAATAGATAAAAAGCGCCAAAAGAAAGTTGACGGTCACTCCACCAATCATGATGAGCAGCCGTTGCCATGCTGGTTTGGAACGAAACTCCCAGTCTTGAGCAGGTTGCTTCATTTGCTCTGTGTCAAAGCTCTCGTCAATCATTCCTGAAATCTTGCAATAACCGCCCAACGGAAGCCACCCCATACCATAAGTAGTATCACTATTTTTGGGTTTGAAACTAAAGAGATTTCCTTTCCATTTACCAATGCTGACATCAAAAAATACGAAGAATTTTTCGACTCTTACCCCAAAGAGTTTCGCAAAAAACATATGTCCTCCTTCGTGTAAGAGAACCAATAAAGAGATAGCCAGTACAAACTGAAGCAATCTGATTAAAAATATTTCCATTTTATCTTAAGTTTTTTTTAGTTTTTTGGTTGTTAAGTTTTTAAGTTTTTCTGCCATAAGGCATATTACTCGGAAACAACTAAATCATCAACAGTCAGCTCATGAACTTATCATCTCATAAACTCACTAACGCCCTAACTCGTGAACCATCTCTTCCGCTACGCGACGCGTTTCTGCATCGGTATCCACATAAATTTGATATTGGGAAGATTTGTCATAAGAAACCCGTTGCATCGTCTTCTCTATGATATTGCCCATGTCCAAGAACGAGCATTTGCCATGGCGGAAAGCTTCGTTCACCACCTCGTTGGCAGCATTTAGTACACAAGGCATATTGCCCCCCTGGCGCATCGCCTCATATGCCAATGCCAAACACTTGAATTTCCCCATATCGGGTTCAAAGAACTCCAAGGGTTGCTTAAACATGTCTAAACGCTGCCCATGAAGTGGCAAACGCTCTGGAAACGAAAAAGCATACTGTATGGGCAAGCGCATATCAGGAACCCCTAACTGTGCCTTTATGCCGCCATCGGCAAACTGCACGGCACTATGGACAATGCTTTGAGGATGTACGAGTACTTGTATTTTCTCGACTGGAACACCAAAGAGCCACTTCGCTTCAATCACCTCAAAACCCTTGTTCATCATTGAAGCCGAATCTATGGTTATCTTCGCCCCCATTTCCCAAGTAGGATGTTTCAAGGCATCAGCAGCTGTTACGTGCTGCATCTGTTCCAAGGTGTAGGTTCGGAAAGGACCGCCACTGGCTGTGAGGAGTATCTTTTCTATTTCGTTATCGCTTTCTCCAACGAGTGATTGAAAGATAGCACTGTGCTCAGAATCGACAGGTAGAATAGGTACATGATGTTGTTGAGCCAACTTACAAATCAGCTTACCTGCAACAACAAGCGTCTCTTTATTGGCTAAGCAGATTTTTTTACGAGCTTGTATGGCATGAATCGTGGGCGAAAGACCTGCAAATCCGACCATAGCTGTTAATACCATATCAATAGGAGTGGCTGACACGATTTCATCAAGCGCAGCCTTACCAGCATACACCTTAATATCTGGACAATCATTTAACAGTTGACAGAGGGGTTCATAATGCGCCTCGTTGGCAATAACGATAGCAGCTGGGCGAAACTTGCGTGCCTGTTCAGCCAATTCCTTATAACGATTATTAGCCGTAAGGCAATAAACTTCATATAAGTCGGCATGCTGTTCAATCACATCCAACGCCTGTGTTCCGATGCTCCCCGTAGAGCCTAATATGCAGATTTGCTTTTTCATGAGTTACATTTCCTCCTACCCTTTTTGCCTTGTTAGCTTATAAATCTAATAAACCTTCTGGCAATGTGATGAATATTTGACGCTTCTCTCCGTCGATGTCCGTAATGAGTTCTTCATTAGCTGGTATCAATTTACCATCTTCCAGCTCGAACAAGACATTAAGCGTCGTATTATCAATTGATTGAATCACTCCTATTTGATGCCCTGTCGTAGCATCAATGAGTGAAAAACCCAAGAGCTGCGCCCACGACCTGCATGCGCCGTTTTGATGTGCAACAGAACGTGGGAAGAATACTTCACTCCCTGTCAGTTCACGAGCTTGCACTTCTGTATCGACATCGCAAAACTTTATGTAAGCTGTCACATCGGTACGGAAGCGATATTCTTCAAAGAAAAAAGGCACCAAAATGCCATCTACCTCTAATATAAGGTAGTCAGCATCCGTACGATCAAACACGTCGTCCTCAAAATGAAAAGACAATTCGCCCTTTACCCCATGGGGCTTTCCTATTTGTCCAATACGGTAAACATCCTCTTTCTTAATCATCTACTCGTTTTATATGTGCCCCTAAAGCATTCAGGCGCATTTCAATATTCTCATACCCGCGGTCTATCTGGGCTATATTTTCTATTCTACTTGTTCCGTTAGCACTCAATGCAGCAATCAGCAAGGCAATACCTGCACGAATATCAGGACTGCTCATGCGTCCTGCACGCAGTCTTATCTTCCTATCATGCCCTACGACAACTGCACGGTGTGGGTCGCAAAGGATGATTTGTGCCCTCATATCGATGAGTTTATCCACAAAGAAAAGTCTACTTTCAAACATTTTTTGATGAAAGAGTACGCTCCCTCGTGCTTGAGTGGCAACAACTAAAAGGACTGACAGCAAGTCAGGAGTAAGTCCCGGCCATGGAGCATCGCTCAATGTCATGATGGTGCCGTCTATAAACGAATCTATTTGATAATGGGGTTGGTGCGGAATCACGATGTCGTCACCTTCAACTTGTATTTTTATCCCCAGTCGACGGAAAGAGTCCAAGATGATGCCAAGGTTTTTTACAGAAGCATCTTTTATTCTTACTCCATCACCTACCATGGCTGCCATGCCAATAAACGAGCCTACCTCTATCATGTCAGGCAATACTGTGTGTTCTGCTCCGTGCAGAGATGAAACACCCTCAATCGTCAAAAGGTTTGAGGCAATGCCACTAATCTTTGCTCCCATGTCATTTAGCAAACGACACAACTGTTGAATGTAAGGCTCACAAGCTGCATTGTAAATAGTCGTAGTACCCTTAGCCAAAACAGCTGTCATGATAATATTGGCAGTACCCGTGACGGAAGCCTCGTCCAAAAGCATGTATGTTCCATGCAAATGCTCGGCTTCAATATGATAGATGTTACGAGACTCTTCGTGCTTAAAGCTTGCACCCAACTTCTTAAAACCCAAGAAGTGTGTATCCAAACGGCGACGTCCAATCTTGTCTCCCCCCGGTTTGGCGATAGTTGCCCTACCTAAACGGCCTAACAGAGGACCTATCATCAACACCGAACCTCGCAAGGAAGAGCACTTCTGAACAAACTCGTCGCTATCCAAATAAGCCAAATCAATGGCATCGGCTTGAAAGATATATTCATTTTTATGAACACGAGTTACTTTGACGCCTACTTGCTGCAACAGGCGAATAAGATTGTTCACATCAAGAATGTCAGGAATATTCTTTATTCTAACAGGTGCTGACGTAAGAAGCGTTGCACAAATCACTTGCAAAGCTTCATTTTTGGCACCTTGGGGTTGAATTGTACCACTCAGTCTATGACCGCCTTCAATGACAAATGCCTCCATAGACTTATCGCTTCTTTCGTTTTTTATCTATATCTCGCATGTCGATGCGATCGAATTTGAATTGATTAAGGTCGAGTACGATTTTCCCATCTGTAAACCTTTCCAAATCAAAAGCCACTTTCTCATCATCCGAAGAGCCATGCCCCCACTGTACCAAGTCACGCTTCATCTGGTTAGCAGTGATACGAGTCAGTTCGTCACGTTCCTCCCCAGGCTCCATGTTCTTCAGTTTTTCAAACATTTCAAACATCATGTTGCCATAATGTCGCACAGGGATACGGTTCATGGGATACTGCACAGGCTCTGCTTTCGTATAAATCTTAGCTGCTTGAGATACATCGAAAGGATAATCGATGTCCAATTCAAAATTGCTCATAATAGCCAAATGATCCCACAGCTTGCGTAGGTATTCCTCGCTCTCCTTGTTTTGCGGAAACATACGAGCCATTGTGGAGACAATGGTCTCGGCACAATGCTGCCGCTCTTGTCTGTCGGTAATGGTCAACGCATAATCAACCATGTTTTGTACCTCACGGCCATATTCTGGCAATATGAGTTTCTCACGTTGGGTATTATAATCTAATCCTTCAATATCCATAGCTTCTTTTTTTTCAATAGACCGTAACTTACCGAATCAACAAGGCAACGTTAAAGCAATTTCTTAGGGGTTTTGGCAACAAAATCCTTCAAATAAAACGGAACAAAGTAGGCTACATCCTCAAATTGTTCATTCATCATCCGCTTCTCTGCCAAAGGGAACATGTTTTTTGCCAAAGGCTCTACATTCTTGATGAGATGCGCGTTGGGGTGATTGATTACCTCGATACACTTTTCGGCACCATTCCCAAAGAAATAAACTGGACGTTCGTCGAGATACGACTTATATGTATCCGCATCGACCACATCGGCTTGAATGGGACGAACCTCATTCAATGCTCTGTCAAACAATTGTGCATATACTTCCATGCGACGAGCATCCAACATCGGACACAACAGCGCATTCTCTTCTTGAATCTGTTCGCGGAGCAAGACAGGCACACACAAGAGATGGAGCGTTGGTACTGATAACAGTTTTACGGAGCGTCCGTAACAAATTCCTTTTGCCATGGACACACCAATTCGAAGTCCAGTATAAGACCCCGGACCACAACTCACAGCTACAGCATCTAACGGAATTAAATGACTATCTATGAACGATAAGGCCTCATCTACAAATACACCAAGCTTGACAGCATGATTGGGACCGCTACTATCTTCTTTCTCAAAAATACATGTTCCATCCTGACTTACAGCCACAGAACATACATCTGTACTCGTCTCTATGCTTAAAATACACGACATACGTCTATCTATATAATCCTAAATTAAAATGCAAATTTACGCTTTTTTCCTGCAAAATGATTACTTTTGCATAAATTTAACGTGTTGAAGCTATGATACAATCGATGACGGGTTACGGAAAAGCAATCGTAACCTACAAAGAAAAAAAAATAAATGTTGAAATTAAATCCCTTAACAGTAAGTCGCTCGACCTCTCTACTCGCATCGCACCGCTGTATCGAGAAAAGGAGATGGAGATTAGACAGCAAGTATCGAGTGCGCTGGATCGTGGGAAAATAGACTTTTCTATTTGGATAGAGAAGGATATTGCTAACGAAGTAAATCCGATTAACTCGGATATTGTTGCGCATTATTACCAACAGATAAAACAAATAGCAAAGACAACAGGCATTCCAGAACCCTTGGATTGGTTTCAAACGATTGTCAGATTGCCCGACATCACATTGAAAACAGAAATCGAAGTGCTGAAGGACGAAGAGTGGAATATGGCAAGACAGGCAATAGAGGAAGCTCTTCAGAATTTAATTAGCTTCCGCCAACAGGAGGGTGCGGCTCTACAAAATAAGTTCAATGAGAAGATTGATAACATTGCGCGACTACTTCAGGAGATAGAACCTTATGAGAAGATGCGCGTAGAAAAGATTAGAACTCGAATTGTAGATGGCCTCGAACAGATTCCAAATGCCGAATACGACAAGAATCGCTTGGAGCAAGAACTTATTTATTACATCGAGAAACTCGACATCAGCGAGGAGAAACAACGCCTTGCCAATCACTTGAAATATTTTCGTGACACCATGAACGAAACTACTCCCAACGGCAAGAAGCTCGGATTCATCGCACAAGAGATGGGACGTGAAATCAACACTACTGGTTCAAAAAGTAATTTGGCTGAAATGCAGAACATTGTGGTGCAGATGAAAGATGAGCTGGAACAGATCAAGGAGCAGGTACTCAATGCACTGTAAGCCTAAGGAAGGAGCCTCCCCCAACCCCTCCAAAGGAGGGGAGGTATAAGCTGTGGAGGATGGAGCGATTGGGAATTATAAAAATGACTCACACACAGGGGAGCTATACCATTTGCATTTTGGGATTAAGGGAAAGGGTATCTTCCTGGTGTTGGCTGACACGCAAAACGTACTTCAGAAAATACGACATATCATGAATCATCTAAACGAACAAAACAAGCCACAAACCGTACAAAACACCACGTCCACGGATAAGGCTCCCCTCCTTAGGAGGGGCGGGGGGAGGCCCCAATCTCGCCTCATCATCTTCTCTGCTCCCTCTGGAAGTGGAAAGAGTACCATCGTGAACTGGCTCATGCAAGAACATCCAGAACTAAAGTTGGCATTCTCTATCTCGTGTACCAGTCGCCAGCCAAGAGGCACAGAACGAGATGGTGTGGAATACTTCTTTGTCAGTCCACAAGAGTTTCGCGAACGTATTGACAACGACGAATTCTTGGAATACGAAGAGGTGTATGAAGATCGCTTTTATGGAACGTTGAAAACGCAAGTGGACAACCAGCTGAAAGCGGGTCAGAACGTTGTCTTTGATGTAGATGTTAAAGGTGGCGTAAACATCAAACGATTTTATGGCGACAGGGCATTGAGCATTTTTATCCAACCCCCTTCTATCGACGAACTGCGGAGACGTTTAGAGAGCCGTGCCACCGATGCGCCACAAGTGATAGAAGACCGCTTAAACAAGGCGGCTTACGAACTGACCTTCGCATCGCAGTTTGACAAAGTGGTGGTGAATGACGACTTGGACAAAGCAAAGACTGAAACACTGCAAATCATTCAAGAATTTCTAAGACATTGAAATCTATCGGCATCTTTGGCGGTTCTTTCAACCCCATTCATAATGGACACATCCAGTTGGCGAAGCACATTCTTAGGCTTTCTGCCTTGGATGAGATATGGTTCATGGTGTCTCCTCAAAATCCCTTGAAGCCACAAGGCAGCTTGCTCGATGACCATTTGCGCTTGGAAATGGCACAAGTTGCATTGCAAGACGAACCAAGACTCATTGCTAAAGATGATGAATTCCGACTCTCTAAACCGTCATATACCTGGCATACACTACAATGTTTGTCGAATGAGCATCCTGACACTTCGTTTACACTCATTATCGGTGCTGACAACTGGCACGTGTTCAATCAGTGGGCACACTATCAAGAAATCGTGCAAAAATACGAAATTATTATCTACCCCCGCCAGCACATCGCCATTGACACAGCGTCATTGCCCTCAAATGTTCATTTGGTAGATACGCCCCTATACAACATCAGTAGTACCGAAGTGCGCCAACGCATCCAGCAAGGCAAGTCGGTAGACCTTTTGATACCCTCTGCCATCGTACCACTTGTCACTCGGTATTATCCACATCCGTGAGTGTATGTAGGGTTGGCAATGCTCTCCATAGAAGAATTATAAATGCTGAATTTTCTTTACAAAGAGCCTCTCATAACTCGCATAAAAACAACCAACGGCAAAGTTGGTCGCAAATACGCGAATTTTGAGAAAGTTTCATAACTCGTTGTGATTAAACTTATTACGCTTAAGTCTTCTTTTTTCTTTCCTATTTTTACCACCTTTTGGCGACTGAAGCATTGAGATAAGCCTGCTATTTGCATGCTTTAATGCTGTTGTTGCATGCGAATAACACCTCTAATACATGTTTCCAAGACCGTAAAGTCAATGTTTCAGCTTGAAAAGACGCTTATTTTGTTCAAATCAGCACATTTTTGCATGTCGTTTGCCTATTAATTTTTTCTATTTTGAAGATTTTAGATGGTCGTTTTTTGGTAAAATAATAAGACAGAAACAATAAATTCTTTTGCCAAAAATGAGATAAAAAAAACGACGCTGCACCTTCACAAAAGTGGCATTGTTGTGATAACAAATGACGCATAATGAAGCGAATGAAAACAAGCAGTGCGATTCATTTCATTCATTAGTATTGTTGTTGAAACAATAGAACAAAGATTGTTTTCATCATCAACAACCTTTCTCTTCTATGAAAGAGCCGCGACCTTATTCACATTCGCTTCATTGATCGACAAGTTTATTTCAACTTAAAAGTGATGGGAAGATTGTATATAACCCGCACAGGCTTGCCTTTTTCATATCCAGGCTTCCATTTCTTTTGCAACTTTACCACTCTGAGAGCTTCCGCATCTAATAATGGGTCAATAGATCTGACAATCTTATAGTCTGACAGCGATCCATCTTTTTCTACAACAAAACTCACGATGACGCGCCCTTCTATTTTCTTTTTCTGCGCTTCTACGGGATATTTCATGTTTGTTGCCAAAAAGTCCATTAAAGCTGGTATGCCCCCTTCGTACTTGGGCATCACTGATGGTACTGTATACACTTTATCGGCATTATCTTTTGCTGTACCAACTTTCTTCTGTTTTTTGACCGGTGTCCGTTTCTTTTTGGGTTGCTGTGGTAGCGTGTACCGCAAAACTTTCACGGCATCTTTCTTCACAATAGTGGGTTGTCCACTGATAGAGCGTGCAATACTCTCTATGTTGCTCGCTGCGAGGAGTGCGGCTACGAGCGGAAGGAAAAACAAGTATTTAACCTTTCCTACGGGTTTTGTTCTGCGTTTGTTCATCATCTTGATTCTTTTTTTTAATGGTAAAACATTGAAGTTATTTGAAATTGTAGCTACATTCTTTTGATACGACAATCCTAATAGGTGGTATTGGTAGGTTTTAGAGTTGATTCCATTTGCCACCACTCGATGATCTGCCAAATATTCTATGTTCATTCTCACCTCTCGTCTCAACAACCATGCAAAAGGATTCATCCAACATACGATGGTAAAGAGTTCGGAACAAATGACATCTATCGAATGCCATTGTCTGGCATGTGTCTGCTCGTGCACCAATATTTCGTGCAGTTGAACAGGCGTTTGTGCATCGGGATTTACAAATATCCATTTGAAAAAGGAGAATGGACTGCCTTTGCCCTTGATGATATGCACCTTGCAACCGTCTATCTCGCACGTCTTGGTGCGGATAATCATGGCCACAATCATGCCTACTTGCACCAACATCCGAAGCAAGAGTACCGCTACCCCACCTATATATATCCACTGCACTGCGTTCATCCAAGTCTGCTTGGCATTCTCTGCTCCGACAGTGAGCTCAGGAAGCACTACTTGCCGGTACGTTATTGCCATTCCTTGAGAGGTTTCAGCGGTCATGAGCCAATTGGTTGTTGGCATCAATGGAACCAAGAAGGCGATGGCATAAATACCTAACAAAAGACCTCTTCTCCAACCAAAGAACGTGTCTTTGGCACAAAACATCTGATAAAAACCATACAACAGTATGAGGGCTATGTTTACTTTGACAAGATAGATAAGCATAATCTGTATTTTTTAAGTGTGCGTGTTCAAATCTATTATTTTCTAACCAGCGATAAGGAAAGGTACTTATTCGTTACCCTTCTCAATTTGGTCAATGATGTCTTGCAAGTCTTCAGAAGACAGTTTCTCTTCTTTTGCAAAGAAAGACACCATGTCCTTGAACGAGTTACTAAAGTAATCACGAACAAAACGCGACATACAGTGCTGTTTGTACTTCTCTTCTGGAATAGCAGGAGAGTAAACATAGGTGTTTCCTCGCTGCTCTTGATTTACAAAATCTTTGCGCTTGAGGTTGTTCACCACCGATGCAACTGTGGTGTATGGCGGTGGAGGCGTGCCCAGTTCACCCAATATTTGCTTTACCGTACAACTTCCTAATTGCCATATCCGTTGCATGACCTCTTCTTCTTGTACTGTCAATTTTTCCATATTCATCTTCTTGCGTATTATCAACTTAAACAGTAAGCAATTGTCTGATGTCAGTTCATTGATTGCTTCACATTCGCAAATCTACGAACTTTTCGTAATAACTGCAAGCATTTATTGGTTAATAAATCATAAATATTTTGCAAAAGTAATTGTTTGTAATGTTATTACGAATATCTCGTAATATATATTTATATATAAAATAGTACTCGTTAGGGGTACTATTGGGCTGATTGAATACATCAAAAAAAGATTCTATAACGTTTCATATGGACAAGTATAAGAGAGTATAAAAAATACTTATCCATACGATTCGTTATAGAATCGTGAATGCTTACAAGTCTGTTAACGCCTCAACGTACCATTAATAATTGGCATTTTCTGGATCAAACTCTGTCCAACCGTCAGCCCAGTTATCGTTTGCAGCAAAGGCTCCAATGTAAGAAACTGTCTTAAAGCCTTTCAATCCGGTGAAAGAAGCAGCGTTCAGCAACGGGCTTGATGCCAAAGGTTTGAAGGTCTGGGTATCTATCAGGTCTTCCCAAGACTCCTTCACGGTGTTACCCTGTGATAAGAAGAAGGTGGTAGAGAATGATTTCTTGCTGCTATCTGCCTTCTTTGCCTTATAATCAGTGACCAACTCGTCCTCATATTTCTTGTTCATATCCGAACCAACGACATCCATACCTGCAAACCAGATGTTCTTCAAACTAAGTTTTCCAGCTGTGGCAGCACCCTGTGTGTCGCCCTTTTCGTTATCCAGCATCAAACCGATAGGATAACCAATGGCCAACGTATTGTAACAACTCAAACGAGAGTTACGACGAATTTGCATGGCAGATTGGAACTTACCGAGTGCCGAACCATTATTGGGATTCATGCTTCCACCTGTAATATAATCGGGCTTGTTTTGGAAGTTCTTATCCAATTTAGGTCCTATAAACGTGATATTCGAGAATTGTGCAGTGGTATAAGGCTCAACAGCCGACCCCGAACCATTGTTATCGCTTTCAAATCCATTGCTTTGAGAGGCATCAGCAAGCTTCGAGTCACGTACGACAAGACCAAATTGTACTGTACCGCAATAGCCATTGTCAGTGTCAAAATCATCATCCCAACCTTTGTAAGCGATGAGATACTTAGCGTTTACCGCACCTCCAAACCACTCGTAAGAGTCGTCATTGGAGTAAGAAACCTGGATATGGTCGAGCTGTGTGCCACTTCCTACGGAGCCCAAGGTCAAGCCGTTGATTTCCTTATCCTGTCTGAATGGATAACCAGCAAACTCAATGCGCACATAACTCAGTACACCTGAGTTGTCTGCATTGTCATTGCCTCCATGCTTCGTGCGTGGTCCTCCTTCTATTTCCATTTCCTGCTGATTGTTTACAGCCTTTCCACAGAGGATGACACCACCCCAATCTCCAGGCTTACGATTGCCTTTGGCTTGTGCCGATGTAAACACAATGGGTGCTGTAGGCGTGCCTTTAGCAATGAGTTTTCCACCTCTTTCGGCAATTAAGGCAGCCTTTGTCGCCTTATCACCCTTGATGATAGTACCTGGTTCAATGGTCAGTTCCGAACCTTCGGCAATATACACCCAGCCCTTCAGCAGATAAGTACCTTTCTTTAACGTTTGTTTCCCCTTGAAGACAAACTCCTGATTGCCATTACCAATCTCCTTACCATTAGGGTCTTCCTTACCATTCGTAAACAGTAAGTGGTCGCAACTCTTTAACCCACCATCTGTTCCCCAAACGTATTGGGTTGTTGACTCCTTTTTATCAACTGGCTCATCATCATCTCCACAAGCAGTAAAACCGAGAGAGAGCGTTAGGATTGTCATCAATCCCCATAAATTCAAACTTTTTTTCATCTTTGTTTTGTTTTAATCAATGAACGAAATATGATATTTATATTCAACTTAGTTTTCAAAATTGATAGATAACCGACAACGATAAATTGCGTCCGGGTTGATAACAACGACTGATTTCGGTTACCTCTTTCTTAGCTCCATCTGCGTAGGTTACGTCAGCAAACTGCTTATAATACACTTTCTGTGCTAACAAGTCGCGCACTCCTAACTTAATTTCCCAGTGATTACCAAACTTTTTAGAAGCCGTCAAATCAATAACATCTCGTGGCATCTCATAGCTATCGGGCACGCGAGCATTGATATTGTCGCCCGAAGTGGTGCCTTCACTACGTCCCACACCTATGATACGTTTGCCTATGCGATTGTATAACAAGGCGATGTGCATTTGGTGCGCCTCGTTCTTGTAGAATATTCCTGTGTTAATCAGATAAGGTGACTGCCCTTGCATGGGTCTATCTTTTTCCTTAGATCCCTTTTCAAACTGCACACTACTCTTAATCAAAGCCCCGTTGAGTGACCAACTGAAATGAGGAAGTCCGATGAAATCAAGCGTTTTCTTGATGTCCAATTCCAGTCCATAATTGTTGGCAGCCAAGGCATTGATGTACGAATAATTCAAATCTGTACCTCCTGTCACCGTATAGGTCCACTCAATAGGATGCTTAAAGTGTTTGTAAAATGCTGCTACAGATATCTGTTCGCCTCGGCTTGGATAGTATTCGTATCGCAAATCGATGTTATCCACATACGCATTTTTTAAGTTAGGATTGCCTTTTACATCGGAAGCTAAGTCGAAATCATAATATACTGACGACGACACCTCACGAAACTCTGGTCGGTTGATGCTTCTTCCATACGACAAACGCAGTTGATGTTGATCATTAAACTTATAAGTGGTGTTGAGTGAGGGAAACAAGTCGTTGGTTTTATAAAATGTACTGACATGACTAACTTCTGTGTCACGTGTATTTGATACCAACTCCATGTTGTTATGTTCAAATCGGACACCGGCGTAGATACCTAACTTGCCAAAGGGGAGAGACATTGCCAAGTATCCTGCGCCTAATGTGTTGTGTCCGATATAGTCGTTGCGCATGTGCATCTGCTCCAGCAAGTGCAACTTGTCCACACCAAAGTAAGAGGCATCACTCAGCAGGGTTGGCATCTCCATGTACCTGAATCCGTCTGGCATGTTGTTGTTAGACGTGTTCCAATTGTATATCAATTCGCGAGTGGTGTAATCGCGAGTACGATATTCGCCATACGCACCATACTTCAAAAATGGCTCCCATTGTCCCCAATTAAAGGTAAACTTATCGTTCACACTCCCCGACACAATGTGCTCATCCAACTGTGTCCACTCACGTGACACATCGTTTCCTGTCAACAACCCTAACCGATTGGTCTCAATGGCATCGTTAACCAAATAGCGTCGGCGGTCGGGAATGTGCCGATTGGCGTATGCGTAGCCCACATTCCAGTCCAACTCGTGCGCCTTGAGCGTATGCTTTCCGGTAAGCTGTGCATTATAGGTGGTACGACTACGATAATAATATTCTGCCGATTGCTCATTGTTCGACTGTGCGCTGATGCCGTTACGCTCGGTATAGCGATTGTTGCCTAGTTGGTTAAAAATATTCTTCAATTGGTATTTGTTTTTCCCATTTTTCGACATGAGCGTAAGATTGAACATGCTACCCAAGCGCACATTATTGTTAAACTGGTTGTCAACCGATTGGCGCAGATAGTTCTCACGGTCGTTCTGAGCGTCATAAATGCCAAACAAGTTGTTCTCCATGTCCCGATAGGTTCTGTATTCGTTACTGTAATTCAACACGACAATCATCCCCAGCCTGTACCGATTTACATCCCATTGGTGATTCCAATTGGCAGAAAGTTTCAAATCTCCCAAAGGTTTCTTCGTCTTCTCGTGCCAGTCATTGTTCAATCCGTTATCCAATAAGCTAATCGCTTGGTCTGATAGGGTTTTAAGTTGACTGTGAATACCACCGTTTAACGAGCGCAAACCGCCATCAAATCCAAGAAAATCGGTATTTGAACCTTTGGCATAAGTAAAGTCTTGAAATGCCGACTGTGTGTTCCAATTGCCTCCTAAGGATAGCGAGAACGAGTTTTCTGACGGTATCTCCTTTGTGTTCAACACGATAAATCCACCACTATAATCAGATGGATATTCGGGCGATTGGGTTTTTACAATCAATAAATTGTCTATTTGTGAGCTGGGTACAATATCAAACGAGAAAGCCCTTGAATCGGCTTCACTGCTGGGAACGGCACCACCATTCACCCATACATTATTATAACGCTGAGACAGTCCGCGCACCATGACGAATTTATCTTCTATCAAACTCACGCCTGGTACACGCCTGATCACTTCACCAGCATTTGAGTCTTGCGTGCGACGAATCTCTTGTGAAGAGATGTTACTCATCACATACGGACTCTCCTTCGCCAACTGCACCATGGCAGTCTCGGTGGTTTGCTTGACGGCAGCCGTTATCTGCACTTCTTTCAGCGTCTGCTCGTCAGCGTTCATCTCTACCATTAAATCGGTTGTTCCAACCTTTACATCTCGAACTGTTTTAGGTTGATAAGCTACATAGCGTATCACTAATGTATAAGACAGTTCCTGTAAACCTGATAACTTGAAATGCCCATCAAAGTCGGTCACACCCATTGGCTTCTTCCCTTCAATCTCTATGGTGGCTCCAATGAGAGGTTCCTTTGACTTGGCATCAACAACAGTTCCCATAATTTCTTGAGCCGTTAAGTGTAGACTCATCATCAGTAGTAGCAAAATGACTACGATTCCCCTTTTTTCCAATTTCATTTATTTTCGAACTTATCATTAACGCTGCAAAAGTATCACACAGATATTGCATTCGTATTTCGTCACTATGAGAATGGTGTGACAACTCTGTGACGACTTTTATTACACTTATTTCGATTGTATGACAGTACTGCTATCCCAAGTTGTTTGCCCGCTCTTCTTCAAGCCTTATTCCTTTCATCCTCTAGCGTGTGATGCGCTTGAGAAGAAATTGTGGAGCATGAATTTTTGAATATTCAAAAATTGGACTAAATAATACTAAAATACTTGGTTCGTAAAAGATATTTAAGTAACTTCGAAAACAAAACACAAAATATTGCGCATGAAAATGTCAGATAACAACTATTGCGTCATTCTTGCTGGAGGAAAGGGAAAACGCCTTTGGCCCTGCAGCAGAGAGAAAAAGCCTAAACAATTTATCGACTTTTTCGGTACGGGTCGCACTCTGCTTCAACAAACCTACGACCGCCAATTAAAGATTGTTCCCACAGATCATATCTTTGTTTGTACCAATCAGGCTTATTTACCATGGATACGAGAACAGCTACCAGACTTGACGGAAGAGCAAATCTTGGCGGAGCCTATTCATCGAAATACGGCACCCAGTGTAGCATGGGCTGCACATCGCATCATGCGATATAATGAAAATGCCAACTTATTAGTAGTGCCGTCTGACCAAGTGATACAAAACGAAGAGGCTTTTGTGGATGATGTTCTGAAAGGGTTTGACTTTGTAGAACAACAGGCAGGACTTCTCACCTTGGGCATCAAGCCCACTCGCCCCGAACCAGGATATGGCTATATACAATTAGGTGAATCTGCTGGAAACAATGTGCATAAAGTGCAGTCGTTCACAGAAAAGCCAGAAAGAGAATTTGCCAAAATGTTTGTAGAAAGTGGCGAGTTTTACTGGAATACGGGTATGTTCATGTCGAACATTAAATTTTTGTCGGCATGTTTAGACCGTTTGCTCCCCTTTGTCTTAGGAAGTCTTGATCAGATGAATCCACAATGGACCATTGAAGAAGAAAACAAGTTTATTCACAAGAACTATCCACTCTACTCCAACTTATCCGTAGATTATGGTGTTTTGGAGAAATCGGAAGATGTTTACGTGATGAAATGTTCATTTGGTTGGGCAGATATTGGCACGTGGCACAGCATCTACGAATCCATGCAGAAAAGCGAATCGGACAATGTCATTATTGATAGCAATGTGATGCTTGAAGCCTGTCAGAACAATGTCATCAAACTGTCGAAGGGTAAGTTAGGCATCATTAACGGTTTAGACGGCTACATCATTGCCGAACACGACAATGTACTGCTCATATGCAAGAAAGAAGATTCCTCGGCATTGCTGCGGAAGTACGTTAATGAGGTGCAAATCAAAAAAGGCAACGAGTATCTTTGATAACTTTGCGCAACAAGTAGGCGTTGTAAATCTGTCTGCTCACCATGTCAAAAGTGTGCATAAATGGAGGGACTGAGATGCTTTATTTTTTATGAAAAATATTAACATCGGCTCAAAATACGAGCGTATTTGCAACCAACTCATTAGTTGGTCGCAAATACGCTAAAAATATAAAACTCTTATTGTCAGTGCGTTATGCGATTGACGCACTATGTCCCTTTTATTAACTCATTACTTTAACCTCGCTAAAGCATGTACTTTGTCTCCTTAGATGCATGATATTGCACTGTTATCTCATGTTTCAAAGCACATTAACCCAATGAGTTATTGGAAAAAGGCGAAGAAACGACGCATTTGAAGGGTTGTTTACCGCTTTCAAACGCCATTATTTTTTCTATTTTGCAAATACAAAATTTTGAAAAAATAGGACATTTCCCTCCTTTTACTCGCTACAAAAATAGGCACCGCAGCAGTCGTTCAATAGACAAAAAAGTTTGGCTTCCCGAAACAAAATTGCCTTTTTGAAGTCCTACAATCTCCTACTTTAGATATTCTTCACACAAGGCGACCCACAGTGAGGCACCTATGGGAAGGATTTCCTGATCGAAGATGTACTTAGGATTGTGTACCATAGGCGTTTCACCATTACCTAACATGATGTAGCTTCCTGGTCGTTCTTGCAACATAAAGGCAAAGTCTTCACTGCTCATCAACGGCTTGCAAGGGTACACTACATTTTCCTCTCCAAAGTATTTGCGTGCCACTTCGGCAGCAAAAGCTGTTTCTTCGTGCGAATTGACAAGTACTGCTCCAGGTTGTCCCTCTTTAATTTCATACTTGCAACCAAAGCATTCTGCTTGGGCAGCAGTGATCTCACGAATACGTTGCAACACTAACTTTCGTCCATCAGGCTGCATGTTGCGCATAGACAACTTGAGTACAGCTTCGTCTGGAATAACGTTTCCTGCATTACCTGCTTGGAATGAGCCGATGGTGACCACGCCATTATTCCAAGGAGAGAGGTTGCGTGCTACAATCGTCTGTAGTGCCATCACCAAAGAAGCACCAGCGACGACGGGGTCAATGCTTAGCTCGGGCATAGAACCATGCCCACCACGCCCCATTAGACGTATCTCCCAATTATCTACCGCCGACATCGTTTCTCCATCATGGAAATGCAGTACCCCCTTGGGTAGCCCAGGTATGTTGTGTATGGCATATATTCTATCGGCATTAAACTTCTTGAAAAGTCCATCATCAATCATTGAAGGACCGCCCTGCATGGTTTCTTCGGCAGGTTGAAAATAGAAGTAAACGGTACCATTGAAGTGCTTTGTGTCTGCCAGATACTTAGCTGCCCCAAGTGCCATAGCACTATGACCGTCGTGTCCGCAGAGATGAGAAATACCGTCATGCCTACTTTTATAAGGTAGGTTGTTGACCTCTTGAATAGGGAGCGCATCCATGTCGGCTCTAATACCTATTTTCTTCTTTCCATCGCCATGACTTAATACGCCTACCACGCCCTCAATGCCATGTTTTCCTACATGCTCATGAACCTCGTAGCCCATATTCTTTAGCAGGTCGGCAACATACTTGCCTGTATTTACCTCTTGGGTAGATAGTTCAGGCTCTTGGTGCATGGCTTCCATCCACTGTTTCATCAGTGGCAACATAGCAGCCAATTCCTTCATTGGTTTTACGTTCATTTTACTCATATCTTTGGAAGACGATTACTCGCTACGATCAATTACGAACTTGAATGTTTCTTTCTTGCCGTTTTCGTACTGCTGACTGGCGATATAGAGTCCGTTTTTGGAAGGGGAAGTAATCTGCGTTCCATTTGGAAGATAATAATGCGTTGCTACGATGCGTTGCCCCTTTCCTCCACGTTTTGCTACAGTTTTATCAATACCTGTGGGGTCTGTCGTCGTCAGGCGATAGGTCGCACCCTTGGAGGTATTGAATGTAATTTCGTCATCGCTTACCTTGGTCGCGGTTACTTTGTTGCCCTGTCCATCAATCAGAGTGAAGCCAGTGGCAATCTTAGGATATTTCACGGTAGCTTTCTTGCCAGCCTTGGATACAATGTCGATGGACACCGCCTTGTTGTTCTTCCACTCAATGGATACTTCAAAGTTGTCTACGGCGCAAAGCCCCTTTACACTTCCGTTTTTCCACATCGATGGTAGTGCTGGTAGGATATCAAGTTTTCCGAGATGACTCTGCAAGAGCATCTCCGCCATGCCTGCACATGCGCCAAAGTTTCCGTCAATCTGATAAGGTGTGTGAGCATCCCATAGGTTTTCGTACACGCCTCCTCCTTCACTGTTGCCAGTGTTGTCTTGGAAATGCAGCGCTGTCTTCAAGAGGCTTTGGCACACGTTGCCGTTGCGCGCTCTGGCATGTAGGTTCACTTTCCAACCCATAGACCAACCCGTACCTGCATACCCTCTCGTTTTGAGTGAGTTGATCGCAGCTTGATATATTTTCGCATCAATTTCCTGACCTATTTGGTTGCCCGGATACAGTCCCATGAGATGCGACATGTGTCGATGCGAATTATAGGAAGGAACAGTAGCCTGCGACGTGTACTTCCATTCGCGCAAGAGCGGCTTCCCGTTCATATTTTCTATCGCCAAACCAGTATCCAGTTTTTTAAACTTATTGTTCAAGTCCTTGAGGAAGGTGGCATCCTCGTTAATACCCAACTCTGCTATCGCCTGTAAGGTGTTGTTGAACAAGTCCCAAACCAATTGTTGTGAGTGCGCAGTAGCATTCTCGCTTGCAGGACCATGCTCGGGTGAATACTCTTTAGGACACTCGTAAGTGCCGTCGGCAGCTTTCACCAATCGTTGCAACCAATATTCAGCGCATGAGCGCATGGCTGGATAAGCAATATTTTTCAGATAGCCTTTGTCCAACGTGAAACGGTAGTGCTGCCACAAGTGCATGCAATACCAAGCGTTAGCAATGGTATAATTTTGCATCCAATTGGAGCCTGACCCATAAATGTTGTTTTCGGTTGTCAGCGTCCAACCTACTGTTTGTCCTGCAATCTGTTGAGCGTTAGCTCGCCATTGCGGACGCTCGCAAGCCTCGCGGTGTATGTACTTCAAGAAAGGAAGATGCAACTCACTGAGATTGGTGATTTCAGCAGGCCAGTAATTCATCTGTACATTGATATTTGAGTGAATGTCACTATTCCACGCAGGATTGTTGACGTTGTTCCAGATACCTTGCAAATTGCTTGGCAAGTCAACGCCTCGGCTGCTGCTAATCATCAGATATCGACCGTAGCAGAAATAAATTTCCTCTAACAGCAAATTGTCTGCCGGACTTATGGCAAAGTCGTCAATGAGCTGTCGTGTCGTTACGCTTGGCATCGCGTTCGTGATGTTGAGTTGACAACGGTCATACAAAGCCTTATAGTCTTCTACATGCGCATCACATATCGCCGCATAGCCTTTGCTCAAGGCTGCATCTACAACGCCTGTGACATGCGAAGGCAGCAAAGCTGCATCAGAGATATATTCGTCATTGGAAGCGTCAAAATTGGTAGTGCCATAGAGATAGATAAACATCTCATCAGCATTTTTCACGTCAATGCCACCATCTTTGTCGACGGCAATCGTTCCACCCTTTGCTGTAACGTATGCCTTGCAATAGTAGGATTCGCCTTTGGGCGTGCCCGTGCGTGGCACTTCGCCTTGGAAGGTGATGACGCCAGTGGTGCCATTCATGTTATAGGTAGGCGTTTTTCCGTTTTGGTTGAACAGAATGATATTGTTACTAATCTTTCCCTTCTCGCTGGCTTTGTAATGTATGGCTATCACCTTGTCGGGGTACGAACAAATGTACTCTCTTTGGTAATCAACACCGTTGGCAGTGTATGCTACCCCTGCCTTTGATTGGTCGATATCCAACCAACGACGATAATTGGTCGCTGCGTTGAGACGGCTGTCTGTTGACGTGATATATAGATTTCCAAAGTTCAGGTATGAGCCATAGTTAGGATTGCCCACAACTGCTCCTACATGACCTTTCCACAATGTCTTGTCGTTGAATTGCACTTCATCTCTCTTCACACCTCCCATGACACAGCCGCCAAACTGTCCGTTACCAATCGGTAAAGTGGAAGTCATCCATACGGTGGCAGGCTTTGTGTACCACAGCGTGTGTTTGCTTGCGGGCTTCCATGTCGCAGACCCCGTTAGGGACACTTCGTTGATGGAAGTAGGCTTGGCATCATTGATAACCATGTCGTTGATAGCGACAAATTGCAGAGGGTTGTTCGGATCGCCTTGAACCCATAAACCCAACTCGCGACCAACACCAGCTCCTCTCCATTGATTCAGGAAAGTTTGTCCGCTTCCTGCGGTGGAAATCTCGAAGCCTTGATATTCTCTGTTGGTGGTTTTCAGTATTTTCAGATCCTTGACACCATTGGGCTGCGTGCCAGCACAAAAGAAATTGAGCGAAGTATTATAATACAGCGTTTGTCCTGCTGCATTAACAATGTTATAGTTATCGCCTTTCTTTATTACTTTCCACGTTTGCTGTTTCTTCATGTTTGCCACAGGAGTGGCGGTTTGCACCTTACTGCCATCGCCCATAGAGGTGATGACGGCTTGACCTCGTTGCATCTGAATGTAATAGTACACTTCGTTGCCACCGGTGCTAACGGTTGGCATGGAGGGTTGTGCAAAGGCAAGCATGCTAACAAGCAATGCTGTTAGCGTTGTAAAAATCTTTGTCATATAGGTTGTAGTATTTGTAAAGAATGATACAAAGTTATACAAAAAATAGGATTTTTACGCTCAATCGTGCAAACAAATACAAAATCCTTTCTTTTTGATAAGGCGGAACTTTAGCTATTTCTCCAAAAGGGGAAAGGTGAGCAGCCATGATTTCAGTAGCATGGTTTGAATGCTCCCTTCCCTTTATGTTAAGCAGTTTTGATATTAAGAATACACGTTTTACACAGTGGACGTTGTTTCACAGAATTCGCAGAACCTGCAAATATCCTCATCTCACGAATGGGATATGCGCAGTTGGCACGTTCATTCCCTCCAGTTGCAACTGCACATCAACTCCTCGCGCATCTTCCTCTTCCCATGCAATGACAACTGTTTTGCGTTCATGTGGCATCAAATGGAAATAGTTGTCGGTATAGTCGACTGGCAAAATCTGTTCGCCATCGCTACCTTTTAATTGCAAACGAATGAGCATGGCAGGCGTATCAGTGGGATTGTACAGTTCTACCTTCACCTTATTTTTATCCTTGACAAATGTCACAGCAGGCTTAACAGCGGGCAAAGAGTGCAAGGCTTGGAAGTTGCCCTCATCGGTAGAGCAAACATAAAAATTGTCAGATAACAACCTGTTTTGTGCATCTAATAGCGACATCTTCAAGTAATAGACCGTACCACGGATAGCAGGCACATCGATAGCCATGCACTCTACGGTTGTATCGGGCTTGGTTTCTATCCGCTGTTGATATTTCACGATGGATTTTCCCCACATGTCCAGCACCTCACATTGCGCTGTCAAGCTGTCCTTCAGCATTTTATGAAGATTGACAACCTCCATTTTTCGAGTACTTGCATTCCATTGTATATGCAATGGTTCACATGCCTTTTTCACGCCAAAGTAAGCAGCTGTCGGCTCGAGGTAATAATCGTAGGTCTGCCATGTCATGCTGGGCCAGCAAGGATGACTCATCCAAATGAGCAGTCCTAAGCGGTGCTTGCTGCCCGATTCGAACATGGCACGATAACCATTATAATTCACCCATTGCGCAAGTTTGGTAAACTGATGTACGTCTCCAATCACGCCAAAAGCCTTTTCAATAATTCTATTAAACGATGCCCCACGCTGCGCACCCTCCAATGTATAGTCGTGCTTGCCCCATGCATCGTTTTGAGGCCACAGATGATGAGGAGAAAGTGTGCGGCAAAGACTCTCATAGTTCATCACGTTGGGCATTCCGCGCTCCGTGTGCAACTTGCCTGTTTGCTTTTCAAAATACTCTTTTTCTGGCAAAGCCCAATAAGGACCGTGCCCACTGACGCCCTCATCCGCCGAACTGGAGATGTATAACATGTCAGGGTGCATGGTATTTACGATTTGGCGAAGAGCAGTATCGAGCGTCTTAGGTGGAAATCCCTCGTTTCGTCCACAGTACAAAGCAATGCAGGGGTGATTGCGAATGCGATAAACATCGTCCTTCGCATTGTTTAAGAACATCCGCTCATCCTGTGGATCGGGACCGTCAGAGGGGTTTGCCAACCAGAAATCTTTCCATACCATGATGCCGTAGCGGTCGCAAGCCTCGTAAAACTCATCATTGCCTGTTTGTCCTACCCAATTGCGTATCATATTGCAATTCATGTTGCGATGGTATTTTACAGCCGCGTCGTATTCGCGTGCCCTGTAGTTAAGGTTGCTCTCGCTGAAGCCCCAGTTGCCCCCAAGTGGAATAAATCGTTTCCCATTAATATATAAGGTAAGGCGTGTGTCTGCGTCTTTATAGCTCATCTGGCGAATACCTGCCTTATAATGTAATGGTTGAGAGCCACCATCGTGGGCTTCGAAGGTGTAGCCCGCATCGTAAAGATATGGCTCTCCGTAACCATTAGGCCACCACAAACGGAAGCGTTGCCGCTGCAGTTGCGCATAATCCGTTGGTAAGAAAGTGGCTTCTATGGTGGTTGAGGCAGGAATGGTGACTGGCTTTTCAAACTTGACCGCTCCTATCCACCCTTTTAATACTCCATGAATGGGGTGTTGCTGGTTGTTGGTAAGGCGGACAGAGGGCGTCACCGTTGCCAACGTATCAGGCAAATGAAGACGAGTGGTGACCACGGCATCACTTAATGTAACACACCCCTCTGCAGTTAAATACACATGATTCCATATCCCAATGTTACGTCCACGGACTGTAGAAATCCAATCCCACCCAATTGTGGCATGAAAAGTAGGGTTGTCCGCCCCCAAGATTCCTCCATTAAAGTCGGTGTTGAGTTGGTTTTTCTCCTTCACTGCGCCAGGATGTTGGGTCTTGATAATCTCTACAGCCAACACATTTTTGCCCTCTCTGAGCAGGTGCGTAATCTCTGTTTTACTGCGTATGAATGCGCCTTCTATGCGATTGATGCGCTTTCCATTTAGATAGATGTTAGCTTTCCAGTTAATGCCATCAAAATTAAGAAATACAGCTTGCCCTACCATCTCTTTCGGCAAGATGAAAGTTCGGCGATACCAAAAGTTGGAATTGAAGAACGATTCAGATACCATAAACAACTGGTTGTCTCTATTGGGATGAGGTACAGCCTCTATATTGACATAGCTTGACAGCACCGTAGCGGGTACTGTAGCGGTTATCCAGCCACTATCATCGAAGTTTAGACTTGCTATTTGTTCACCCACAGCATGTACTTCTGAAGCTCGTTGCAACCGCCAGTTTCCACCATTCAGGCTCCATCTATTGTCTTGGTAAGTGCTTTCGGGATAAGGTTTAGCTGTAAGTCCGCCCCTACCCATCACCTCTATTTCGCTCAACACAAACGGCTTGCCATTCTTCGATGCAGTCATTTTCACTTTTATATAGCGTGCCGTAGCTTTACAAGCAATGGTTTCTTGTCTTTGTACCCGTTGCTGAAGAGTGGCAATGTGCTCCCAATGCTCATCATCTTTTGACACCAGCACCTCGCCACGTATGGCTTTGTTGAGCCAGTGCAACTTTATTTTGTCGAAAGAGGCTTGCGCTCCTAAATCCACTTTTACCCATTCATCGCTCGGAGTAGCACTCATCCAAGCACTACGAAAAGCTGCAGAAGGCAATACATCTGTGACGGGTGTGCCATTTTGGGCGAAGTTAAGTTGATTAAGCGTCCAATGTGCAGCGCCTGCCATTTGGAGTTCCAAGCGCAAACCGTATAGACGGGGCACTTTGCTATTTAATCTGAATGCCATTTTCAAATTACGTGTAGGCAGCAGTTCGGTGTCAGTTACCTTGTTAGGGTCGCTATGCGCCTTGTATCTGGACGCCACCCCTGGCAACGAGTCGGCTGCTTGCTGCGCCACGACCTGCCATTTTCCCCTCTCATCACAAGCCAACAATCTAATCTTATAACCGCTGGTTGCTTGTTGCTCGTGGTAAGCCACTCGAGCAACGATGCTTATTTCGTTGGCAGTAACATGCATATTGTCCCACTGGTATTGAATGAAAGCCTTACTTCCCAGCAGGATATTTCGCGTATATTCGCCTCGGTCGATAGCCCATTCGCGTTCTCTAAGGGGCAAAATGCCTTGATTGGTTGTAACTGTGAGCCGAGAAGGCATCGCACGAGTGATAATACCATCGGTAATGAGTTGTGCCGTGAGATTGTAATCATAGCTCGAAGAATGGTACGCCTTGCGATGCAAAGCTATGTTGCGGTACGTGTTGTCCTGCACTAACGTAGGCACATAAGCCTCTTGCACACGCCCCGGATAAATGCCAATGCCACGAGTATAGGTTTGTGCAAAAGCAAATTGTACCCAAAAAGTCATCGTTACCAAAAAGCCATAAAAATACCTTGAATGCCGTATCATATTGTATGTCGTTGAAAATTGATTGTTGATTGTTTGACAAAAATAAGCATAATGTACAAGAACACAAAAGGTTAACTCAAGAAAATAAGTTAACCTTTTACACTATATCGTTTTATTGAAAGTCAAACAGTATCCTTTTTGCAAAGGTAGATAGATTTACAAATCTATTTGCTTCAAAATCTTATGGGTAGCACCCGTCTTAGATTCCACATAACTACCAGCCGCATCGCCACTCAATCGCAAATACTCTTGCTGAGTCATGAACTGTTGCATCATACGTGCAAACGAAGAACTGTCCGTGATTTCAAACCCTCCCTTCGCCTTGATTAGTTCTTGCGCTTCTTGAAAACGCTGATGGTTAGGTCCAAAAAGAACGGGCATTTTCCATACGGCGGCTTCTAACACGTTGTGTATTCCTACCCCAAAGCCACCACCAACATATGCCACTTCACCATAATGATAAACACTCGATAGCAGTCCGAAGCAGTCGATTAACAAGCATTGAGCTTGTGCAGCTTCTTCGGGGGTTGTTGCGGTGTAACGAACCGTCTTTCCCTTGCATTTTTCTTCGATACGTTTCAAATGCTCTTCACTGATAACATGGGGGGCAATGATCATTTTCCAGTCCTTACATTCATTCATGAAAGGAATAAAAATATCCTCGTCTGGCGCCCAACTTGAGCCTGCAACAAACACTTTTTTATCTGCTTTGAAAGCCTCAACTATCGGGAGTTGCTGAGCTTTGTCTTTGATTTGCAACACTCTATCAAAGCGAGTATCGCCTACGACATCGACCGTATCTATCCCTATCGTGTGAAGCAAGTGCTTGCTCTTTTCGTTTTGAACAAAGAAATGCGTAAAACATCTCAACACTCCTGCATAACTTTTGCCATACCAACGGAAGAAAATTTGATGCTCTCGGAAGATACTACTCACACTATACACAGGCACATTGCGGTGCTTGAGGATGTGAAGATAATTGTACCAAAATTCATATTTAATGAAGAAAGCCATGCAAGGATGCACCGCTCGCAAAAACCTACGGGCGTTGCGAATGGTGTCTATGGGTAGATAGCACACGATATCGGCATACTCGTAGTTCTTTCTTACCTCGTAACCCGAAGGCGAGAAAAAGGTAAGTAGTATTTTGTATTCGGGATATTCGCTCCGTATACGTTCTATCAAAGGGCGACCTTGTTCAAATTCTCCCAACGATGCGGCATGAAACCAAATGTACTGATGATTGGGATTAACATTCTTTTTCAGAATGCCAATCGCTTCGTGTTCACCTTTCCACATGGTACGCACTTTCTTGCTGAAAGCACTGGCTACAGCAACACCAAGTAAATAGATATAGATAGCTACTTGGTAAACAACGGAAATTGGTTTTCTACTATCCACCTTCCTTATTCAGAAGTTGATTGAAGTGTAGGAATGACTTCAATGGCTTTATGTAACCGTTTTAACGTCTCTTCCTTTCCGAGGAACGCAGAGATGTCAAACATGCCAGGACCTTTGCCTATTCCTACCAATGTTAAACGAAAGGCGTTCATGACATCTCCCAATTTATACCCTTTGTCTTCAACCCATTTCATGACTTTCTCTTCCTGATTCTCCAACGAGAAGTCGTCTAAACTTTCCAGCAAAGCAGCCAATTCCGTCATTTGCTGAACAGAATAGTCTTTCCAACGCTTGCGAACTGTCTTGGGGTCGTATTCTAACGGAGCCACAAAGAAGAACGAACATAAGGGCCACAATTCCTTCACAAAGTCGACCCGGTCTTTCATCATGTGTACTACCTGTGTGATGCGTTCCAACGATTCATCAACCCCATTGTTGGCAACAATAGGCGCAAAGAGCTCAGCAATCTCATCATCACTCTTCGACAAGATGTACTCGTGATTGAACCAGATACCTTTTTGATAATCAAACTTAGCACCTGCCTTGGAACATCGTGTGATGTCAAAGGCGTCTACCAACTCATCAAGACTAAAAAGTTCTTGATCTGTACCTGGATTCCAACCCAATAACGCCAAGAAGTTAATGACTGCTTCGGGGAAATAACCACTTTCACGATAGCCAGACGATACCTCTCCCGACTTTGGGTCGTGCCATTCTAAAGGGAAGACAGGGAAACCAAGCCGATCACCGTCACGTTTCGACAACTTTCCTTTGCCTTCTGGCTTTAAGAGTAACGGCAGATGAGCAAACAGGGGCATGGTATCCGCCCAACCAAACGCTTGATACAACAAAACGTGTAACGGTGCGCTGGGCAACCATTCTTCGCCTCTAATGACATGAGTAATCTCCATCAGGTGGTCGTCTACAATGTTTGCCAAATGGTAAGTTGGCAATTCATCGGCACTCTTGTAAAGCACCTTATCATCAAGGATGTCGCTTTTAACCATCACTTCGCCACGTATCATATCTTGCACGTGCACTTCTACTCCGGGTTCTATCTTAAAGCGAACCACAAATTGTTCACCATCAGCAATGCGTTGGTCGCACTCTTCCTTACTCATTGTCAAAGAGTTGCGCATCTGTGTCCTCGTATGAGCATCATATTGGAAATTGTCTATTTCCTTTCTCTTTGCATCCAATTCTTCTGGTGTGTCAAAGGCAATGTAAGCCTTGCCTTCCTCTAACAACTGTTTGACATACTTTTTATAGATGTCTCTCCGCTCACTCTGACGGTAAGGACCATGCTCACCCCCAAAACTGACGCCCTCATCAAACTGAATACCCAGCCATTTGAAGGATTCCAAGATATATGCTTCGGCTCCTGGCACAAACCGATTGGTGTCGGTGTCTTCGATTCTAAACACAAAATCGCCGCCATGTTGACGCGCGAAGAGATAATTATACAATGCCGTTCGCACTCCGCCAATATGCAGAGGGCCCGTAGGACTTGGTGCAAAGCGCACACGTACTTTTCTTTCTGCCATTCTTAATAAATGAAGATAAGATATATAAATATGTGTAAAAACAAGCCACGCTTTAACAAGTAAAGTCTACCTGCTTATTTTTTGATTCACGTTATTTTTTGCAAAAGTAATCTTTTTTTTGCATTATAGCGTATTTTTTTTGTATTTTCGCATAATGATTATAGTAATCACATTTTTTTCTTACTTCAATGAAAGATAGAAACTTAAAGGAAATAACAAGCCTATTCTTATCATGAAGAAGTGACTTTATCAACTCAACCAAAGAATTTGCATCAGCATGAGCAACTTTAATTTTAAGGAATCCATACAGTGGCGTAACCTATTTACACGTAGTGCTTTAATTCTCATCACCGTAGCACTCATCGTTTGGTTGTTGCCAAGAAATGCAAGTCAGCAATTTCATTATGACATCGACAAGCCATGGATGTACAACTCGTTTATAGCAAGTTTTGATTTTCCTGTTTACAAGACAGATGAAGCCATTCAAGAGGAGAAAGATTCTTTGCTACAATATTTCCAACCCTACTTTAATTATCGCACACAAGTTGAGAAACAACAGATTGATCGCTTCAAGAACGATTTTAAGGTAGGCATTCCAGGTCTGCCCACAGTGTACCTGAACATTCTATTGGATCGTCTCCACCGCCTATACCAGCAGGGTATTATCAACACACCTGAGTACAATCGCTTTGGAAAAGACTCCACAAGTATGGTGAGAGTGGTGAGCGGAAAACAGGTGCAAAGTCTCCAAATTAACTGTATCAACTCTACACTCTCGGCTTATGAGCAACTCTTTAACGACGCAAAGTTGATGCCCTACCGACAATTACTACAACGCTGTAACCTCAACGAATATATCCAACCCAATATGGATTATGACAAAGAGCGCAGTGAGACCGAACTTAACGACCTTCTCAGTGGGATTGCGATTGCCAGTGGAATGGTAATTAGCGGACAAAAGATTATTGACCGCGGTGATATTGTCAACGAATACACCTATCGAGTACTCAATTCTTTTGAGCGGGAGATGCAACGTAGAAACGTTTCGGCTGATGAAATGAAGACTACTTTTTACGGGCAATTGCTCTATGTCACCATACTTGTGCTGCTATTTACGATTTATCTTTCTCTTTTCCGCAAAGACTATTTTAACAAGCCAAGCAGCATCACCATGCTCTATGTACTTGTGACGATATTTCCTATCATCGTATCGTTAATGATTAGGCACAATCTTTTTAGCATATACATTCTACCATTAACCACTGCAGCCATTTTTGTGCGCATGTTCATGGATTCCAGAACTGCATTCGTTACACATTGTACTATCGTTCTTATCTGTGCTGCGGCTGTGAAATATCAATATGAATTTATCATTATGCAAATTGTTGCGGGTATGGTAGCCATCTATTCGCTGCGCGAACTCACACAACGCTCACAGGTATTCAAAACAGCTATCTTGGTTGGGCTGTCTTATATCGCTGTTTATTTTTCGCTACAACTCATGCAAAACAGTTCGCTCAACAAGCTCGATGCAGACATGTATTACCACTTTGTCGTGAATGCCGTACTGCTACTATTGGCTTATCCTTTGATGTTCATCATTGAAAAAATGTTCGGCTTCACATCTAATGTTACCTTGTTCGAGCTGTCCAACACCAATAGAGGTATTCTACGCAACCTTAGTGAAATAGCCCCAGGCACTTTCCAACACTCCATCACGGTAGCAAACTTGGCTGCAGAGATTGCTAACAAAATCGAAGCCAACAGTTTGATGGTTCGTACAGGAGCGCTCTATCATGACATTGGCAAAATGACCAATCCTGCATATTTCACTGAAAACCAAGTAGGAGCCAACCCACATATAGGGTTGTCGCCTAAAGAGAGTGCACGAATTATTATCAGTCATGTTACAGAAGGAGTAAAACTCGCTGAACAAAATAACCTGCCGTCGTTTATCAAAGATTTTATCTTGACACACCATGGCACCAGTACGGCAAGTTATTTCTATATACAATATAAGAATGACCACCCTGATGAGGAAGTAGACCCCGCTCCTTTCAGTTATCCGGGTCCTAATCCCTTTACGCGTGAGCAGGCTATCCTCATGATGGCAGACTCGGTAGAGGCTGCTTCACGGTCGTTGCCAGAATACACCGAAGAGAGTATTACCGAACTTACCAATCGAATTATTGACGGACAATTGTCACGTGGGGCATTTGTCGATTGTCCTATTACCTTTAGAGACGTTTTACAAGCCAAACAAGTGCTCATAGAAAGATTAAAAGCTATATATCATACTCGTATTTCCTATCCTCAAGAAAAAAAGTGAGAAAGAAAAGTTTCCTTTGTACAAATGGGTAGGCGCATATGTCAACGAGAAGTAAATTGATGTAGTTATCTCACTCCATCAATATTTATGAAACATCACCTAATAATCAAATTTGTTGCACAAACCAAATATTTTGTGCAACAAAACTCTTTATTTGTGTTAATATATTTTAAGGAATAGAGGACTTTTAAGGAAATCCTGAACAAGTTAAATACTTTTGCAATCAAATTTATAATAAAAAAAATGAAAAAAGTAATTTACGTAATTTCAGGATTATTATCCATTTGTACAGCAGTGAATGCTGGTGGTCTTCTTACCAACACCAACCAAAATATTGCTTTTAATAGAAATTTTGCGAGAGATGGTGCCATTGGTATAGACGGTGTTTACGCTAACCCAGCTGGCGTAGCCTTTTTAAGTAAGGGGTGGCACTTATCATTCAATGCTCAAAATGTATATCAGTCGAGAACTATAAAAAGTGGCATGACAATTCCTTCAATGGAAAAGACTCCTTTTTATCAACCTTTCAAACTCAATGGAGGTAACGAGAATGGAATTAAAGAATATACAGGAAATGCTGCCGTACCAATACTCCCTTCTTTACAAGCAGCACTAAATTACGACAAATGGGGCATACAGATGGCATTTGGGCTCTTTGGTGGTGGAGGCAAAGCCACCTTTAATGATGGACTTGGCTCTTTTGAACGTCAAGTATCTGTTATCCCTGCATTATTAGCTTCGGCAGGGCTGACCAGTAAAACACCTCACTACTCAATGGATAGTTATTTAAGTGGTCAGCAATACATCTTTGGCGTTCAGTTAGGAAGTACTTATAAGATGAACAAACACCTATCCGCATACGCTGGTATGCGTATCAATTATGTCCTAAATAAGTACGAAGGAAACATTACTAACATAACAGCCGACATAGGAGGAGCTAATGTCAATCTTAACAACTATTTTGCAGAACAAGCGACAAAATTAAGAATGCAAGCAACAATGTTGAGTTCGAAAGCAACCAATCTGCCTGCTGGAGCCGAGAAAACAAAACTGGAAGCTACTGCTGCAAAACTGAATGCAGGTGCATCAGCAATGGATAGTTATAAAGAAAAAGTGCAAGATAAATACTTGGATTGCACACAAACAGGCTGGGGCGTTACTCCCATCATTGGACTAAACTTTAATTACAAGAAATGGAATGTAGGTACTCGTATGGAGTTCAATACATATCTCAACATCCAAAATGATACAAAACGAGATGATACTGGCATGTTCAAACATGGAGTGAACACACCCAACGACATTCCTGCCCTTTGGACCATTGGCGTACAATATGCTGTTCTTCCAAATCTGCGTACGATGGTATCTTATCATCACTTTTTTGACAAGAGCGCACGCATGGCAAACAACAAACAAGAACAGCTAAGTGGCAACACACAAGAATATTTGGCAGGTGCAGAATGGGATATAACAAAAGATGTAATGATTAGTGCGGGTATGCAACGTACCAAATATGGCTTAGGCGACGGAAGCTACCTTTCAGATATGAGTTTTGTCACCAGTAGCTACTCTTTTGGTTTTGGTGGTTCTGTACGTATCATGAAACGTGCACGCCTCAATGTAGCTTATTTTTGGACTAACTATGAACAATTTGATAAATCTTCATCAGAACCTTTACCCTTATTACAATCAACAAACAAAAAGATTGTAGCAAATAACACCGATAATTTTACACGCACCAATAAAGTTCTGGGTGTCGGTTTAGATATAGACTTTTAATCAGTTATAAATACCGCTTTTTATGACAAGGGAAGTACTCATTTCGAATACTTCCCTTTTTTCATTAAACTATTAAGAAACCTTTGCAATCAGAGTGTCGTTAGGCAATCCTAAATGAAAGAATTTCAGCTAATTCCCTACGTAAAGGAACAAATAACATATCACACTGACAAACAATTAGTTAGAAATTTAGAGAATGTCCCTTCATAAAAGAGCGTTTGCAGAACTGATACCACGTGGCATTAAAGGAAAATAAATGCTGAATTTTCTTTACAAAGTGCCTCTCATAACTCGCGTATAAATCACCAACGGCAAAGTTGGTCGCAAATACACGAATTATGAGCAACTTTCATAACTCGTTGTTGTTGAGTGTGTTATGCTTACATTGTCTCTTTTCTTTCGTGTTTTTACCACTTTTTGGCGATTGAAGCATTGAGATAAGCTCGCTATTTGCATGCTTTAATGCTGCTGATGCATGTGAATAACACCTCTAAAGAGTGTTTCCAAGACCGTAAAGTCAATGTTTCAGCTTAAAAAGACGTTTATTTTGTGAAAATCAGCCCTTTTTTGCAGGGCGTTTGCCTATTGATTTTTTCTATTTTGAAGATTTTAGATGACCGTTTTTTGGTAAAATAATAGGACAAAAGCAACGTATGCCGTGACCAAAAATGATTAGGATGTAATGCCTTATCTACTTGACATAGCCGCATGACTCACATAGGAGAACTGCCTTCGTTGACAACTCGCTCTGTTACTTGCTTATGCGTTGTGCCACTATCTGAATCAAGTGGAGTTAGTGGATGTATCGACTCACGAAATTGCGAACTAATTCGGAATATTCTTTGCGATGATCTTGATAGCTCTCTGCGTGCTTTGACCCTTTCCCTATCCATAGCTGTTTGGGGGCTGGCTTTGCCTTGTAAAGCGGATAAACCATCTTCGTTTGAACATAAGAATCCTTGTCGCCGTGGATAAAAAGCATCGGTTTGTGACACTTTGCAACTTGCCGAAGTGGTGAAGCCTCTTGGAACGACCACCCGTCTCTAAGTTTGTTCAGGGCACTGGCGGTGTACAATAAGGGAAAAGCAGGTAGTCCAAATTGTACCTTCAGTTCGTTCTCGAACTCGTCCCACACACTGGTATAACCACAATCTTCTACGAAACACTTAACATAGTCGGGTGTACGCTCCCCCGAGACACACATGGTAAGAGCCGCTCCCATGGAGATACCATGCACTACTTGCTCGCTATGCTCGAGCGAATCGCTGAACAAAGAGTCGGCAATCGCCATCCATCGCAGCACATCCTTCCGTTCCTTCCAGCCCATTTGGATGCGTTTTCCTTCGCTTTGTCCGTGGGCATGATGATCTGGAAGCAACACGTTGTAGCCCATCTTTGCATAGATGTGGGCTATCATCATCATATTGGCATGCGTATCTGTATAGCCATGCAACAAAATTGCCGTCTTGCGACTGGGTTGAGGGGCATAGGCAAACACGCCAAAATGCTGTTCTCCGTTTTGCATAGTCACCACTGTGTCATGAAGCAGATGATGTGTTAACAGACTATCCAACCATGGTTTGATTTCTGGATGGGTGTTCATCACATGCGCATACCGTGTTTTTTCATCCATTTGAAAGTGAGTCGGGCGTCCCAACGAATACTCCAGCATGTAAAAACTGCCGCCAACAAGCGCCAAAGGCACTATGATAGCGATAATAAGGAGACTAATTTTCAACCATTTCTTCATGTCTTTCCGTCTTGAATTGTTCATTTGAGGTGTTGATAGTGGAAAATCAAAGATAAGCAAAATAAACAAGATACACAACGATACCACTAACAGGAGACTCCGTTTTTGCATTTATTAGCACATGATAAGATGGCAAATTAAGGGTTTTCGTTTTGCCATACACCTGATTTACTGTAACTTTGCAAAAATTATGAGTACTAAAGCAATAAGAAATTTAGAGTACAATCCAGCTGGATTGACTGATGTACAAATTGCAGAGAGCAGACAACGACATGGCGAGAACGTATTAACGCCACCTCCAAGTACATCTCTTTGGAAATTGTACTTGGATAAATACCGCGACCCTATCATTCAAATTCTTTTGGTAGCAGCAGCCATTTCCTTAGTGTTATCTCTTATTGAACAAGACATTATCGAGACCTTCGGTATTTTTGTTGCTATCTTTTTTGCCACGACCGTAGGCTTTTATTTTGAGCGAGATGCAGCTAAAAAGTTCAATATCCTTAATGCATTAAATGAAGAGTCACCTGTGAAGGTGCGCCGCCATGGGCATGTGATAGAGATTCCACGACGAGATGTTGTGGCGGGAGATATTATGATTATCGAAGTGGGTGATGAGATTCCTGCCGACGGGCTGCTTCTGAAGGCTGTCGATCTTCACATCGATGAGTCTTCTCTCACGGGTGAGCCTATTTGCTCAAAGGTAGTTTTGCCAGAGGGAACGCACGATGAGGGCAACAAGACCTATCCACGAAACATGATTCTGCGTAGTTCAATGGTCATGAATGGGCGCGGAACAGCCGTTGTAACAGCCGTAGGAGATGAGACAGAGATAGGAAAAGTGGCTCGTAACTCCACAGAAACCACTGATACCAAGACGCCACTCAACAAGCAATTGGATAAGTTGGCTAAACTAATATCAAAAGTGGGTTCGACTGTAGCGATAATGGCATTCATCATTTTCCTTGTTCACGATATCATGGTGAATGATGTCGTTTGGCAAGGGCACGATTATTTCAGAATGGCAGAAGTGGTATTGAAATACTTCATGATGGCTGTCACGCTCATTGTGATGGCTGTTCCCGAAGGTTTACCAATGGCAGTAACTTTGAGTTTAGCGCTCAATATGCGTAGAATGCTCAAGAGTAACAATCTTGTAAGAAAGCTTCATGCTTGTGAAACGATGGGAGCTGTAACGGTGATATGTACGGACAAGACAGGAACGCTGACCGAAAACAAAATGACAGTCATGGAGATGAAAGGATTAACGCCACAGACTGTATCTCTCCATGATGAATTATTATGCCAAGCAATAGCACTTAATACCACGGCAGAGCTTACTGACGACAGTGGAATAGGAAATCCAACGGAAGTCGCACTGTTGATGTGGTTGAGCAAACAGGGCGTTTCTTATCAGACAATACGCGAACAAATAGAGGTCATAGCGCAGTTGCCTTTCTCGACAGAAAATAAGTATATGGCAACGGTTGCCAAGCTTAAAGGGCAGCCTTATCTGTTTGTAAAGGGAGCACCCGAAATCGTGATGAGCTTTTGTGCATTGAGTGCTGAAGAACAAGCGCAGTTACAAAGCATGCTGTTGAACTATCAACAGAAAGCAATGCGAACTTTGGCGTTTGCTTACAAACCCCTGAAAGCACCTGTACTCTCGAAAGACGTGCTAAAAGAGGAATTACATGGTCTTCTGTTTCAGACGGTGGCAGCGATTAGTGACCCAATACGTGAGGATGTTCCTCTGGCAGTGAAGCAATGCCAGAATGCAGGAATAGAGGTTAAAATTGTAACCGGTGATACCGAAGCCACTACTGTAGAAATCGCCCGTCAGATTGGAATTTGGAAAGATGAGACATCGCAAAAGGATTCCATCTCTGGTCCACAATGGAGCGCTATGTCTGATAAAGAGGCTTATGAATATGCCCCAAGATTGAAAGTAATGTCGAGAGCTCGTCCCAGTGACAAGCAACGATTGGTAGAAATGTTGCAGAAAAGAGGCGAAGTGGTTGCTGTTACCGGAGATGGCACCAACGATGCGCCAGCTTTGCATTATGCCCATGTTGGTCTTTCGTTAGGTTCGGGAACCAGTGTAGCAAAAGAAGCCAGTGACATGACGTTGTTAGATGATTCGTTTGGTTCTATTGCGCATGCCGTGATGTGGGGACGCTCGCTGTATAAGAACATTCAGCGTTTCTTATTCTTCCAACTGGTGGTCAATGTCACTGCTTTGTTATTGGTGCTTGGTGGCTCCTTTGTAGGAGTAGAAATGCCGCTTACGGTCACTCAAATTTTATGGGTCAACCTTCTTATGGATACCTTTGCTGCCATGGCTCTCGCCTCTTTGCCACCTTCGAGAGATGTGATGAAGGACAAACCTCGCAAGAACTCTGACTTCATTATTAACAAAGAGATGAGGAAAGGAATCTTATTTTGCGGTATAGTCTTCTTCGCTATTATGTTTGCGATGTTGATTTATTGTGAGCGTAGAGGTTCTGAAGGGGTAGATATTCGCGAGTTAACTATCTTCTTTACCACCTTCGTGATGATTCAACTATGGAACTTATTTAATGCAAAGACATTAGGAACGAATCATACCGCTTTTCGTTATCTTTGGAAAGACAGAGGTTTGCTCTTGGTTTTGTTCATGGTTATCTTTGGACAATGGCTTATCGTTACGTTTGGCGGAAAGATGTTCCGCACCGTTCCGCTGTCCTTTCATGAGTGGATTCTCGTTATTGGAGCTACTTCCATGGTTCTGTGGACTGGAGAGTTGTGGCGATGGATGCGACGAATAAAGACAAAAAAGGCATGAAACAGCAAATAAAGAATATCATATTTGATTTGGGCGGTGTGCTTGTGGGCTTGGACAAACATCGCTGTATCAGTGCCTTTGAACAAATAGGTGCGAAGGCTGTCGCCGAATATGTGCGAGATCATCGTACAGCAGACTTGTTCTATGATATAGAAGTGGGACAAATGACCACCGCAGACTTTTGTAAAGAGGTGCGTATCATGGCAGACTGCAACGCCAGTGATGAAGAGATTGTGTGGGCATGGAACCAATTATTAACGGGCATTCCACAAATGAAGAAGGAACGTCTCTTGGCACTGAAACCGTCCTATCGTTTATTTTTGCTCAGCAATACGAACGAAATGCATTGGAAGAAATGCGTGACAGACGATTTTACAGACGCACACATGACCGAAAACAGTTATTTTGAGCAAATCTTCTTGTCGTACAAAATGAACATAGCCAAACCGAATCGACAGATTTTTGAACGTGTATTGAACGCTGCAGGTATTCAGGCGACTGAGACATTATTTATAGACGACTCTTTGACGAATTGCCAGTCGGCTGCCCAATTAGGTATTCAAGTGTTTCATGAGACTACAGGCAATGACTGGCTAAATAAACAAGAATGGGATGAAGACAATCTTTTTGGATGAACATACACACTTAGATGAACCATGTGTAGCTACCATTGGCTTCTTTGATGGGGTGCATCGAGGACATCAATACTTGATACACAAGGTGGTGGAGAAAGCAAAACAAGCTGGCATGCCATCTGTGGTGGTGACCTTTGATCAGCATCCACGTGCGGTGTTGCAAAAAGATTATGTCCCAGAATTGTTGACAACCAATGAACAAAAGTTTGACCTTTTAGCTCGTACGGCGGTAGACTGTGTTGTTGTTCTTCATTTCACACCTACTATGGCTGCATTGACAGCACAGGAGTTTATGACTCATATTTTGCATCATCAATTGAAAGTCCGTGCTTTATTCATCGGTTACGATCATCAATTTGGATATCATCGCAGAGAGGGATTTGCAGATTATGTGCGCTATGGACAACAATTAGGCATGGAAGTGATTAGGAATGACGCCTATGTAGACGACGAAGAAGGGAAACAGGTGAGCTCTTCCATTATCCGAAAGTTGATACGCGAAGGTGAACTTCCATTGGCAAATCGATGCTTGGGTTATCCCTACACCCTGACGTCTAACGTGATAGGGGGCTTTCAAGAAGGACGAAAGTTGGGCTTTCCCACCGCAAATTTGGACATAGAGCAAATCACTCAACTCCTTCCTGCACAAGGGGTGTATGCGGTTCAAGCACAGATAGATAAGACAGGTGCATGGTATCGTGGGATGACAAGCATTGGGACACGCCCTACCTTTCATGGGACCTCTTTATCCATCGAAACAAATTTGTTGGATAACTACCATGCCAACATTTATCAACACCAGCTTTCAATTGCTTTTTATAAGCGTTTGCGTGAAGAAAAGTGTTTCAGCGGGGTGGACGATTTACGGCAGCAACTGGTGCAAGATGCCGAAAATGTGAATATGTTTTTTAATCAGTTGAACGAATAAATGAAAACAATTTTTAGAACAGTCCTCGATATTGTTTGGTACTTAGTGCTGTTTGTCTTGATACAGCTCATTGCGATGAAAATGGTGAATTTAGGGACACTGCTCGTTCATGGTATGGACTTTCAAGAAGCCTTGCGATATGCAGCTAAACATACGATGCTGAGTACAACAACTGTTATCTTGTCTTCGGGACTTTCAAGTGCATTGACCATGCTTATCTTTGGTGGATTTAAGTGGGTTCCTTTGTCTCGTTCATACGTTCAGAGTCGGCCATGGGGGACGCTATTGTGGGTGGTTTTGCTGTCTCTTGGCACGTTAATTCCCTCCACATGGATGAAAGAACAATTGGAAATAGATGTCCCTTCGGGTGTTGAACGCATGTTGATGGCTTTGTTGGGTAGTCCTTGGGGCTATCTTGTCGTAGGAGTACTTACCCCCATTGCAGAGGAAATGGTGTTTCGAGGAGCCATTTTAAGGACTTTGAGAAAATCGTTTCAGCAAACCACTCCATGGATTCCAATTGTCCTTTCAGCATTGATATTTGGATTGGCACATGGCAATCTCGCTCAATTTCCTCATGCTTTCCTCATGGGATTGTTGTTGGGATGGATGTATGTTCGCACCAATAGCATCATCCCTGGAGTCGTATTCCACTGGATTAATAATTCTTCAGTATTTATTTTGTATAACGTGATGCCACAAACAGCGAATCTTCGGCTGGTTGAAATCGTTGGCGGAAGCCAACGGGCAGTATGGTTGAGTTTGCTCTTCTCGTTATGTATCTTCCTGCCATCATTGTTTCAATTGCAAAGAAGACTGCATCCAGCTGAAGAAAAGCTAAAATAGCGAAACGCCACCCACTGGTGGCGTTTCTTTTCTTACATTAGTATGTTATGAAAAATTTGAGAGAATGTTGAAACTTCACAGTTTCGTTTTTGTTTTACTAAACATTATTTATTCTTGAGAAAGCATAGAAATTATCTTATTTTATCATGGGCGTTGGCTGAATCTCCGAAGGCAGTATGCTACTCTGTTGCATGGTGTCTGTTTTCGAAGAATCACCAATAGCGACAGAAACTCCTTGCTGCACTTGTTCTACTCCAGCTGTATTTGTACCCGTAGAGCCATTGCTTGTCATGAAAGGCACTTGTAACGCATTGCTTAGCGTCAGGATAATAGCTACTACAGCCGCTGCCTTAAAGAGAGGCATAAGCCGTTCGCTCAGTCTTATGGTGCGTGCCTTTACGGTCACTGGCTCGTCTATCATGGAAATAATCTTTGCATCAAAGTCGCTTCCCAAAACGTCTTGAGTGGCTTCTTGATGTGCATACACAAACAAGTTTCTGTACTTTTCGAGTTCGGCAGGAACCTCCTTTTGGCTAAAGAACGTGCGAAGAATCTCTTCCTCTTCAAGGGAAGTCTCGCAAACCCAATAGCGTTCTAAAAGTTGTTTGATATATTTATAATCCATAATTGTCGTATCTTTTGAATCGTTCTTTTACCGTTTGTCTGGCTCTGAAGATGTTTATTTTCACTTGTTCTTCGCTAATGTCCAGTATCTCGGCAATTTCTTTGTAGGCTTTTCCTTCAAAATCTCTGAGCTGCATACAGCTTCTTTGCTTCTCGGGCAGCGCATTCACGATATTTCTCACTAATTCTACGCGGTCACGTTGCAGCGTCTTTTCGAAAGGATTGGATGAGTGGTCTGAAGTCTCTACAGGTCTTTCTTCCAACGATTCAGCGAGATGTCCATGCCTTTTCACACAGTCAAGTGCCAAGTTTCGGCATATCGTGAGACTAAAAGCTTCGATGGAATCTATCTCTTCCCAGCTATCTCGCCTGTTCCAAACCTTAATCAGCGTATCTTGAACAATGTCTTCTGCCTCTTCGTGACTAAGCGTAATGCGTAGTGCAAGCCGATAAAACACATTTTTGAGTGGTAAGACGTCGTTCCGAAAACTGATATTTTTCATCCTTGCCTCTATTTATATGACGATTGAGGTGTATGTAAGTTACAACGTAATCTTCTTTTAACTTTTATTAAAAGATAATTCTTCCAATTACAAGCAATTGTTGTAGGTGGCATGAGGTGTTGTGGATGTTCTCCAACTCTTGCCTCATTTCTGTTCCCTTTGCCTTCCTTATTCAAGATAGGTATAGCCGTAAAGACCAGAGCGATAATTATTTAAGAACTCTTTTCCTTCGTCTAATGAAATCTTTCCTTGCTTGACACTCTTTGTCACCCAAGTTTCTAATTGCCTTACCAATTTCTTTGGATTGTATTGCACATAGTCAAGTACTTCCTCAACAGTCTCACCATCAATGATTTGGTCTATTTTGTATTTGCCATCCTTCACGGAGATATGTACAGCGTTGGTATCTCCAAAGAGATTGTGTAAATCGCCTAAAATCTCTTGATAGGCTCCTACGAGGAACACACCTAAATAATAGGGTTCATGATTTTTCAGCGTATGGACAGGCAAGACGTGTGAGATGTTGCGATTGGTCACAAAGTTTGCAATCTTCCCATCACTATCACAGGTAATATCTTGCAAGGTTGCATTGCGTGTAGGTCGTTCGTTCAGTCGCTGAATAGGCAATATAGGGAAGAGCTGATCTATCGCCCAACTATCTGGGAGTGATTGAAATAAAGAAAAATTACAGAAGTATTTATCTGCCAAAGTCTTGTCTAAATTTCTCAATTCGTCAGGGACATGCTTGAGCGACTTAGCCATCATGTTTATTTCATGACAGATACTCCAATAAATACTCTCTATCTCCGCCCGTGTACGAAGGTCGACAATGCCGTGCGTGAACAGGTCAAGAGATTCTTCGCGGATTTGTTCTGCATCATGCCAATCTTCCATAATGTTGCGCGAATTCAAATTATCCCATATATCATAGAGATCTTTTACCAACTGATGATCATTCTCTTCGGGTTCAAACTCTTCAGGCATTTGAGGCAAACTGGCGGTTTCCAACACATCAATAATAAGCACGGAGTGGTGCGCAGAAAGTGATCTGCCACTCTCGGTGATAAGGTTCGGATGCGGAATCTCGTTTTTATCCGCTGCCTCTACAAAGGTGTAAATACAGTCATTGACATATTCTTGAATAGAATAATTGACCGAACTCTCACTATTCGAGGAACGTGTACCGTCATAGTCCACCCCTAATCCTCCACCACAGTCTACGAAATCGACGGGATAACCCATTTTATGCAGGTTGATGTAATATTGCGCCGCTTCACGTAGAGCCGTCTGAATACGGCGTATTTTGGTGATTTGCGACCCGATGTGGAAATGAATCAAGTGAAGACAGTCTTTGAGACCTTTCTCCTCAAGCATTTTTAATGCCAGTAAAAGTTCTGAAGAATTCAAACCAAACTTGGAGGCATCGCCACCACTTTCAGCCCATTTTCCCGAACCCGATGAAGCCAATTTGATGCGAATACCAATATTAGGGCGTACTCCTATCTTCTTAGCAGCTTTTGCAATGATGTCTAATTCGTTGAGCTTTTCAATGACAATGAAGATGCGTTTGCCCATTTTCTGTGCCAAGAGTGCCAGCTCAATGTAGTTTTGGTCTTTATAACCATTGCAGATAATCAGAGAGTCGCTTTGACATTGAACTGCTATGACGGCATGAAGTTCTGGCTTACTGCCTGCTTCCAGTCCTAAATTGAATTTCTGTCCGTGAGAGATAATCTCCTCAACAACAGGTTGCATTTGGTTTACCTTGATGGGGTAGATAATGAAATTCTGTCCTGTATAATTGTATTCCTTGGATGCTTGTTCAAAACAACTGGCAGTCTTTTCTATTCGGTTATCCAAGATGTCGGGAAAACGCAATAGTACGGGTGCGCTCACGTCACGTAATGCCAGCTCGTCCATCACGTCTCTAAGGTCTATCTCCGTGTTGTCTTTGCAAGGTGTTACATAGGCATTTCCCTTTTCGTTGATGCCAAAATAAGAAACGCCCCATCCATTGATGTTATATAGTTCTTTTGAATCTTCTATTGTCCACTTTTTCATTGTTTCCGAAATGTTCTGTTTTTAGAGGTTGAGAAGTGCTCTCAATTGAGTTACTGCTAATTTAATTTTTTCGTATTGATCTAGTAATGTCACGTCAAAGGTGTACTGTGCCTTTTGATAATAAATTTCTCGTTCACGGAGTTGGCTTTGGATATAGGCTTTCACCTCATCCGCTGTCTTATTGAGTAGTAAGGGTCTAACGTTCCTGCCCATGTTCAAATGTTTGTAGAGCACATCGGTGCAGGCTTTCAGATATACCGTTTTGCCCTGCCTGTTCATGTAGTCCATGTTGTCAAAGAAGCAGGGAGTGCCACCACCACAGCTGAAAATAACATTCTCGAACTCGGCAACTTCGTGCAGCATTTCATGCTCTATTTTCCGAAATCCCTCTTCTCCTCGCTCTTCAAAGATTTGTGGTATCGTCTTTCGCATCCTATTTTCTATGTACCAATCAAGGTCGTAAAAGGGCATTCCCGTGGCTTTAGACAGGGCTTTTCCTATCGTTGTCTTTCCTGCCCCCATGTAGCCAAGGATGATAATACGATTCATCATGTCTTGAGGCACTTTATTTTCTACTCCGAGTTGACTTCTTTACGGGCGTATTTTGGATAATCTCCATACACTGTTCGTAGGAAATATCCGCAGCTTTGTCGTGCCATATTTTTGGCAGTCGGTAGTTCTTTCCGTCATAGGCGATGTATGGACCGTACCTACCGTTGAGTACTTCCATCTTTTCGTCTTGTTCAAAGGATTTGATGTGACGTTCTTTCTCCTGCTGTCGTTTTTGCTCTATCAGCTCTATCGCTGTCTCTAAGCTTACTTTCAAGGGGTTTTCAGTCTTGGGAAGGGATACATATTTTTTGTTGTGAAGCACGTATGGACCAAATCTACCCGCCCCTATCACGACATCAGAGCCTTCAAACTGTCCTACTGTACGAGGCAGTTGAAAGAGTTTCAGCGCCTCTTCCAAGGTGATGGTTGCCATACTTTTATCCGCAGGAAGCTGTGAAAACTTCGGTTTCTCGTCATCTTCAGCCGTCCCGATTTGTACCACTGGACCAAATCTTCCTATCTTTACAAATACTGGTTTCCCACTCTCAGGGTCAATGCCTATTTCTCGTTCACCAGCTTTGTGTTCGCTTCGGGCATTCATTACTTTTTCTACAACGGGTTCAAAATCTTTGTAGAACACCTTCATCATTTTTAGCCATGAAGCCTTTCCTTCGGCAATTTCATCGAACTTCTCTTCTACATTTGCGGTGAAGTTATAGTCCATGATAGCTGGGAAATTGTTTATCAAGAAGTCGTTCACTACGGTTCCTATGTCAGTAGGTAGGAGTTTTCCCTTCTCATTGCCCACCACTTCGGTTTTCTCTTTTGACGTGATGTGGTCATTCTTCAAGGTGTCTATGGTGTAGGTCCGTTCATCGCCTTTCTTGTCTCCTTTTTGCACATATTCTCGTTGCTGGATAGTGCTAATAGTGGGCGCATAAGTAGAAGGACGTCCAATGCCCAATTCCTCTAATTTCTTCACCAAACTGGCTTCCGTGTATCGAATAGGACTTTGGGAGTAACGCTCGGTTGAGGTGATTTCGTGTCGCAGTAAGCGGTCGCCTTCGGTAAGAACGGGCAAGGTGTGTGAGGTGTCTTCTTGATTTGTCTCATCCTCATCGCTTGATTCGCGATAAGCTTTGATGAAACCATCAAACTTAATATTCTCCACGTTTGCAACAAACTGCTCTGTCACACCACTAACCTCAATGTTCACGGTCGTCTTTTCTATCTGGGCATCTGCCATTTGGCTGGCTGCCGTACGCTTCCAGATGAGGTCGTAGAGTCTACGCTCTTGCGAGGTTCCTTCTATCTCGTGCTGGCTCATGTAAGTGGGGCGAATGGCTTCGTGCGCTTCTTGTGCGCCTTTCGAGTGTGTCTGATATTTACGAGGCTTATTGTATTCCTTGCCATAAGCCTTTATGATTTCGTCTTTGCTGGTATTGATAGCGAGCGATGACAGGTTGACGCTGTCGGTACGCATGTAAGTAATCAATCCGCTTTCGTACAGATGTTGCGCTATCATCATGGTTTGTCCCACCGTAAATCCCAACTTTCGTGCTGCCTCTTGTTGCAGTGTGGAGGTGGTAAAGGGAGGCGCTGGTGTGCGTTTGAGGGGCTTGCGTGCAATGCTGCCCACTGTGAACTGTGCGTCTTTGCATTTTTCTAAGAAAGCAAGTGCTTCTTCGTGAGTAGGGAAACGCTTGTCTAATTCGGCTTTCACCTCCGCTGTTCCCTCTGCATTTGCAATATTGAAAGTTGCATTGATGCGGTAGTAAGGCTCGCTTTTGAAGGCTTGTATCTCTCGTTCACGCTCTACAATGAGTCGTACAGCCACGCTCTGCACACGTCCTGCCGAGAGGGCTGGCTTGACTTTTCGCCAAAGAACGGGCGACAGACGGAAGCCTACCAAGCGGTCGAGTACACGCCTTGCTTGTTGCGCATTGACCAAATCCATGTTGAGATGGCGTGGATTTTGAATGGCATCTAAAATAGCGGGCTTGGTGATTTCATGAAAAACAATGCGATTTGTTTTTTCTTCATCCAAACCAAGCACCTCGCACAGATGCCAAGATATGGCTTCTCCCTCACGGTCTTCATCGGATGCGAGCCATATATATTTGGCGTCCTTGGCGTTTTTCTTCAGTTCGCTAACTAATTTTTTCTTCTCCTCTGGGATTTCATATTTTGGCTCTAAAGTCTTTGGATCAATGCTCAACTCTTTCTTCTTCAAGTCACGAATATGACCATAGGAGGACATTACCTTATAGTCTTTGCCCAAAAACTTCTCAATCGTTTTTGCTTTTGCAGGGCTCTCTACAATTACTAAATTCTCTTGCATTGCTGTTGAATCGTCTTGTTATTTGGCGGCAAAAGTAAACAAAACTTTCTTTATACCTTTTATATATAGAATATTTTGGCAGGTTTTTAAGGTTTTTAAGATGCGTTTGCTTAAATTATAAATCAGAATGCCTTTTTATTTGCATAAAATTTTACCAAAATAACTGTCAAAAAACTTTACAGTTGCGACAACAATTTTGGGATATTTTCAGCCGAAGAAGACTGAAATAATTGTTTTCAATCGCATGCACACCAAATCTATAACATGCAGATTATCAATAAAATGAGCTCAGATTAAAGCTTCGCTCAATACACGATGTAAGCTGTCTCTATTTCCTAAGATTATTGAAGCATGGAGATAAGGGCCTTAACTCATGGAGATAAGGCGGTTATCTACATGGGTTAAGGGCATTAACTCATGTAGATAACAACGGCATGTAAAAATGTTTACAATTATCGGGGTAAGTGATGGTCTAAAAATCGACGGAGACCTTCACGTATGGAACGTAATCCAAACTCTTCGGTATGGATATCCTCTGGTGCCATCCAAAGTGTTTCGCCTGCATCATCACCTGCGGTCAGAGTTGAGGTGTCGGCTACCTCGCAAAGGAAAAACATGTCCAAGGTAGGGATGTCTAAACCGCTGTATCGGTATTTATTGGGTAAGCTGAAGAGGTATGTGGCTTTTGTAACGTCAAGGTTGGTCTCTTCTTTCACCTCTCTTATTACTCCTTCCTCGCCCGTTTCATTTGCATCGGTGAAACCACCAGGCAAGTCGTAAGTTCCTTTTGCAGGCTCTTTGAGGCGGCGCTCTATCAGGATTTCACCTTTTTGATTCATGATGAAAGCCACGTTTGCCGCACTTGGATTCAGATAATATTCAAAGTGACAATTCTCGCACTGCTTGCTTTTCTCGTTCTTAATCACAAAATGCTGACTTCCGCAGACGGGACAGAACTGAAATTTTTCTAATAAGTGTATCATTGTTGTTTGTGATGGATAATGTCTGTTTTATCGTTTCCTCTCTATGGTCTAAGGGGCTGGAACCCTCGCTTCATAGATTTGGACTCAAGTGTCTTGACACTTACAAAGATACTAAATTTTATTGATTCGACAAATCCTATTCACTTTCTTTCTTCTCATCGCCTAAATCACCCAAAAAACATGAATAAATGAGGTTTCATGAACAGTTGGAGGGCTGGAAAGCTATAAAATCAAGACACATGAGTTAATATTTGTTTCTTTTGTGTGAAATTCATTTAATTAATCGTATATTTGCAAACATAAAGAGTATAAAAAAATCAAAACTATTAAACCTTTAAAATTTATTCGTATTTATGGCAACATTTAGGACAATAATGCTAATGGCATTGGCATTATCCTCCGCCAGTCTTTCGCATGCTGATACGTCTGTTACCCCCATGGTGACAGTGGCTCAGCAGCAGGCTGCGTGTAAGGGTACTATTATGGATACGAATGGCGACCCTATTATTGGAGCGTCTATCGTAGTGAATGGACAAAAGAAAGCCACAATCAGCGATATGGAGGGCAACTTTACGCTGCCAGATGTGGCAACGGGAACCACGCTCACCATTTCGTATGTGGGCTACAAAACCCAAACGGTGGTATGGAATGGGAAAGACCTTTCTATCACACTGCACGAGGATGCCGAAAGTCTGGAGGACGTAGTGGTTGTGGGCTACGGTACTCAGAAGAAGGTAAACCTTACGGGTGCCGTGTCGGTAGTGAGCAAGAAGACATTAGAGTCGCGCGCCGTTACCAGTGTGGCACAGGCATTGCAAGGTGCTGTACCGGGACTGAACTTCACCGTGGGCAACGGTGGTGGCTCATTGGACCGCCGTATGTCTATGAACATCCGTGGTACGGGTACCATCGGTGAGGGTTCTAACGCTTCGCCACTGGTGCTGATTGATGGTACCGAAGGCGACTTGTACTCGCTGGCACCCAACGACATTGAGAGCATCTCTGTATTGAAAGATGCCTCAGCAAGTGCTATTTATGGTTCACGTGCAGCCTTTGGTGTTATTTTGGTGACAACCAAGAGCGGTAAGGACGGGCGCGCAAGTATTTCATACAACGGCAATATGCGTTTCTCAACGGCTACGCAAGTACCAGAGATGCCCAACTCGTACGACTTCGCACGCTATTGGAACGATGCTGCTGCCAACAATGGTGAGGGTGCACCGTTCAACGAGGAAATCATGAAGAAGATTCAAGACAACATCAACGGCACACTCAAGGAAGAAGACAAGGGTCTTACCAAGTGGCAAGGTTATGCCGCTAATGAGCCATGGGCGATGTACACGGGTTCGTGGGCAAACACCGACTGGTTCAAGGAAATGTACAAAAGCAATGTTCCCTCACAAGAGCATAACGTTTCTATCAGCGGTGGTGTGAAGAACATCAACTACTATGTAAGTGGTACATGGCTTAACCAGCACGGATTGATACGCCACGGCAAGGACGTACTCAACAAGTACAACTTTACAACGAAGGTGAACGCTGACGTCACCAAGTGGCTCTCCATCTCGTACAGCAACAAGTGGAACCGTGAGGCATTCAGTCGTCCATCTTATATGACGGGACTTTTCTTCCATAACATCGCACGCCGTTGGCCTACCAATCCTGTCTATGATCCACACGGACACTATGTGCATGGTAATGAGATTATCCAGATGGAAGATGGCGGATTGGACAAATCCACCACAGACAAGCTGTTCCAACAGCTGGTGTTTGAGTTCAAGCCTCTCGCTGGCTGGAAGATACGTTTGGAGGGTAACTACAACACCACCAACTATCACAACCACTGGGACGTGCTACCTATCTACTATCACGACCCACAGGAACTGCTCACCCCTGCTGCATGGAATGATGGCTACAAGGCGGGAAAGTCGGACGTGAGTGATGGCATGAGCCGTACCAATTACTTCAACGGTCGCTTCTACACCGAGTATGCGTTTACGCTCAACGAAAAGCATGACCTGAAGTTGTTAGGTGGTTTGGATATGGAGTCAAACTTGTACACCGTGCTGTCTGCATCGCGTGCTGATCTCATCACACCGTTGGTGCCTACGCTCAACAACGCCACTCACGAGAACACACGTCCAGGCTTCGGCAACACCCAATGGGCAACCATGGGTATGTTTGCTCGTGTGAACTATGCTTATGATTCTCGCTACTTGGCTGAGTTCTCTATCCGCCGAGACGGTTCTTCACGTTTCATCGGTGATAAGACATGGGCTACTTTCCCCTCATTCTCTTTGGGTTGGAACATGGCGCGCGAGGCGTTCTTCAAGCCACTTACCAATACGGTGCAGACCTTGAAGGTGCGTGGTTCTTGGGGAACATTGGGTAACACCAACATCAAAGAAATATATCCATGGTTCCTTAGTCAACCAGTATGGGCAACATCTTCAAATTGGCTTATCAATGGACAAAAGCAGACTATTGCAAGCGTGCCAGGATTGGTATCACCAAATCTGACATGGGAAACCGTACGCTCTTGGAACGTGGGATTAGACTTCGGCATGTTCAACAACAGATTGCAAGGTAACTTCGACTACTTTGTCCGCAACACAAGCGACATGGTAGGACCTGCTCCAGCCAAGCCTTCTATCTTGGGTGCAGACCCACCTAAAGAAAACAACAGTAACTTGCGCACCAACGGCTGGGAACTGGAAGTAAGATGGCGCGACCATATCGGCGATTTCAACTATGGAGTGAAGTTAGTAATGTCGGACGACATACAAACTATTACACGCTTCTACAATCCTAACCGCCTGCTGTCAGATTGGTGTGAAGGTCAGAAGATGGGTGACATTTGGGGATATCAAGTAGAAGGCATCGCACAGTCGGACAAAGAGATGAGCGACTGGCTTGCTAACAACAAACCATCATGGGGCTCAAACTGGGCTGCCGGTGATGTGATGTACAAAGACTTGAATGGCGATAAGAAAGTAAACAACGGTGAGAACACCTACGATAACACTGGCGACTTGTCCGTTATCGGTAATTCAATGCCACGCTATCGCTTTGGTATTACCATGGACGCAGCGTGGAAAGGATTTGACTTCCTGCTCTTCTTACAAGGTGTAGGCAAGCGCGACTTCTGGGACGCTTCTCCTTACAGCACTGGTGCTAACCACGGCATGTGGCAGGCAGCCGCCTTCAAAGAGCATTTGGACTACTGGCGTCCAGCAGATGATAAGAACTTCGGTCCTAATCCTGGTGCCTTCTATCCACGTCCACTCTTCGGCAATGGATGGAAGAACTTCTATACCAGCGACCGCTACTTGCAGAATGCAGCCTACATGCGCATTAAGAACATTCAGCTGGGTTATACCTTACCTGTTGGATTGACAAGCGCATGGGGACTTAACAGAGTTCGTTTCTATATCTCTGCAGAGAACCTGTACACATTCACTAAAATGAATAAAATCTTCGATCCAGAGGCAACAGGTGGTGACTGGGGACCAGGAAAGATTTACCCTCTGCAAAGGGTTTTGTCTTTTGGTTTGAATCTTAACTTTTAATAATTGGAAATTATGAAATACGATATAAAAAATATTTTAAGAGGAGGAATGGTCATCGCATGTACCAGCTTGATGCTGACAGCGTGCAACGACTTCTTAGACAGGGCACCTCTGGACCAAGTGTCTCCTGGCGATTATTATAAAAACGCTGACCAATTAGGTACATTCACATGGCTCTACTATGGCTCTATCTTCCCCAACAACATTGGTTGGTGGGCAGGTGTAGCCACTTACGACAATGGAACCGACAACCAAGCTACATCCAACGGCAATGCGGGTATGTTCCTACAAGACCAGTGGAAAGTGCCAACATCGGGTGGTATCGGCTTTAACGCCATTCGCGATGTTAACAAGTTCATCAACGAACAAGAAGCAAAGATAAAGGCAGGAGCCATTGAAGGCGACAAAAAGCAGATCAACCAATATATGGGCGAAGCTTACTTCATCAGAGCCATGCTTTATTTCAGTAAACTGAAAAGCTTTGGCGACTTCCCTATCGTTCTGAAAGAACTGAACATTGATGCCGACTTGGCAGAAGCAAGCAAGCGTATGCCTCGTAACTTGGTGGCACGCCAGATTTTGTCTGATATGGACAAAGCCATCTCACAATTGCAGGAAAAGCCTGTCAATGGTGGAAAGCTACGCATCAACAAGTATGCTGCATTGGCAGTGAAGTCAAGAATGGCTCTATACGAGGGAACATTTGAGAAGTATCACAGAGGTACTGGACGTGTGCCTGGTGATGCCAACTGGCCTGGAAAGAACATGTCTTGGAACAAAGACTTCAAGATTAATCAACAAGAAGAGGTAGATTTCTTCTTGACTCAAGCCATGGATGCTGCTAAACAGGTATCCGACGCTGTTGGACTTCCTACTGCAAACAGTCATCAGATGAATCCTACCAAGAAGAGTGAATATGGAGGCTGGAATCCTTATTACGACATGTTTGCTTCTTCTGACTTGAGCAAATATCCAGAAGTGTTGATGTGGAGACAGTTCAATTCGGACATTGGTGTGGCACACCTTACATCTAACAAATTGCGAACAGGCTCACAGACGGGATGGACAAGAGGTTTGGTAGAGTCGTTCTTGATGAAGAACGGTTTGCCTATCTATGCCACAGGCTCTGGATACCAGGGTGACAAGTCGATTGATTTGGCTAAGACCAATAGAGACGAGCGCTTGCAACTCTTTGTATTTGGCGAATCGGACGTACTGGCTACAGACCCAAACAGCATCGCAGTGTATAATGCAGAAGCGAAGAAGAAAAAACTTCCAGAAGTAGACCTTGTCAAGTTGGGCATTGCCAATATCGTTACAGATAATGCCGAGAGCAAAGATAACACTGGCTACAGACAGCGCAAATTCTACAACTACGACCCTGACATGCAGTTGGGACAGACTTTCTCGGATGTTTCAGGACAGATATTGGTACGCGTAGAAGAAGCAATGCTTAACTATATCGAGGCTTCTTACGAGAAGACTGGTGGTATTGATGCAACAGCACGCAAGTATTGGACACAATTGCGCGAACGTGCTGGCATTACAGCCTCTATCGAGACAACCATTGACGCTACTGACATGAGCCGCGAAGCAAACGTAAATACACCTTCGTATGACTGGGGTGCATTCTCTGCAGGTAAACCTATCAACGCCACACTGTATTCTATCAGACGTGAACGTAGAAGCGAGTTGGCTGGTGAGGGTTATCGCATGGACGACCTCATTCGTTGGTGTGCACTTGACCAGGTAAAGAACTACCAAATAGAAGGTGTGAACTTCTGGGACGAAATGTATAAGAATAAGGTATTTGAGTATAAAGTTAAAGACGACAAGGGCAATGAAGTGACGAAGAACTATATCGTTGCTGATGGTGGCGACAAGGCTACCATGTCCTCTAAGGACCTTACGAAATACTATCGTCCTTACCAGATGAACAAGAAATACAACCTGTACAATGGATACACATTCTATCAGGCTCACTACTTGTCACCATTCTCAGTTCAGGAAATGAAACTCTGCTCACCCGATGGTTCTGTGGCAAATACATATCTCTATCAGAATATTTATTGGCCAACAACAGCCAACGGTGAGGCTGAAAAGTAAAAATGGAAAATTAATAGATAACTCTTGAATATGGGAGACAGTTGACCAATATCGGTCACTGCCTCCCATTTTTTTGTATTGTTACGAGAAATAACCAACTATGTGCTCGTTGCATATTTTTGTATTGATAAAAGATACGCCACATTAATAATATGTAATTTTGTTAAATAGATATAATTAAACGGGTAGGTTTGTACCTTTTCTTTGCACATTACTATTAAATATGTATTTTTGCAGACCGATTATTTCGGGGATGAACTTAGAGTCCCCTGTGCGGTCGTGTTAATAGTGATGCTTTTGGCCGAGTGTTACGGTTAGTGAATCGCCCGTGCAAGTGAGAAAAAATAATGTTTTTTAGTAGTAAAATTTAAAAGTTTAATGGACACTTTAAGTTATAAGACTATTTCCGTTAATAAGGAAACAGCAAAGAAAGAGTGGGTCGTAGTAGATGCAAGCGATCAAATCGTTGGTCGTTTTTGCTCTAAAGTAGCAAAGTTGCTACGTGGAAAGTACAAGCCATCTTTCACCCCTCATGTAGATTGCGGTGACAATGTCATCATCATCAACGCAGAGAAGATTAAGTTCTCTGGTAAAAAAGAAACAGACAAGCTATACACACGTTATACTGGTTACCCAGGCGGACAGCGTTTCAACACCCCCGCAGAGCTTCGCACTCGCAAGAATGGTGTAGAGAAGATTGTTCGTCATGCTGTGAAAGGTATGTTACCAAAGGGTCCTTTGGGTCGCTCTTTGTTGAAGAACCTGTATGTTTTTGAAGGAGCTGAGCATGATAAAGCAGCTCAGCAGCCAAAGGCAATTGATATTAACCAGTATAAATAATAAGTAAAATGGAAATAATCAACGCAATAGGTCGCCGCAAGAGCGCAGTTGCTCGTGTTTACCTCACTGAAGGTACCGGCAAAATTACGATTAACAAAAAAGACATTGAGACATATTTCCCATCAGCTATTTTGCGTTATGTGGTTAAGCAGCCATTGACGACACTCGAAGTTGAAGGCAAATATGATATTAAGGTAAATCTTGATGGTGGCGGCTTTACAGGTCAGAGCCAAGCTCTCCGTTTGGCAATTGCTCGCGCCTTGGTAAAGATTAATGCTGATGATAAGGGCGCATTGAAAGCACAAGGCTTCTTGACTCGTGACAGTCGTTCTGTAGAACGTAAGAAACCAGGTCAGCCAAAAGCTCGTCGTCGCTTCCAGTTCAGTAAGCGTTAATTGAGGAGAGTAGTAGACAAGGTGACGAGTGGACAAGTGGACGAGGTGATACTTATACACTTGAAAACGATTAACTCGCAAGCTTGTAAACTTGTAAACTGTTAACTCGTACACTTACAAGCTATCAACTCGTAAACTTGTAAACTGATCACTCGTAAACTTGTAAACTATTCACTCGTCAACTGAGCATCCGTTTAGTATCTAAATCCTCGAGATTTCCCATGCGTGGCGAACTACTCGAAGATTGGTTCTAATCAACTAAAAAGAAAGTAAACAATTAAAAAAAGAAAAAATGTCAAGAACAAACTTTGACCAATTATTACAGGCTGGTAGTCATTTTGGACACCTTCGCCGCAAGTGGAATCCTGCAATGGCTCCTTATATCTTTATGGAGCGTAATGGTATTCATATCATCGACTTAAACAAAACCGTAGCAAAAATTGATGAGGCTGCAGAAGCTTTGAAACAAATTGCTAAGTCTGGAAAGAAGATTTTGTTTGTCGCTACTAAAAAACAAGCTAAGGACATTGTAGCTGAGAAGGCTGCATCTGTTAACATGCCATACGTTATTGAGCGCTGGGCTGGTGGTATGCTCACCAACTTCCCTACCATTCGTAAGGCTGTGAAGAAAATGGCAAACATTGATAAGTTGATGAACGACGGTACTTTCGCAAACATCTCTAAGCGCGAATTGCTGCAAGTAACACGCCAGCGTGCTAAGTTAGAAAAGAACTTAGGTTCTATTGCCGACCTGACACGTTTGCCATCAGCACTTTTCGTTGTTGACGTAATGAAAGAGCATATCGCTGTAAAGGAAGCAAACCGCTTGGGTATTCCTGTTTTTGCTATCGTAGATACCAATTCAGATCCTAAGAATATTGACTTTGTCATTCCTGCTAATGACGATGCGAAAGATTCCATTGACGTCATCCTAACAGCTTGCTGCCAAGCAATTGCTGAAGGATTGGAAGAGCGTAAGGCAGAAAAAGCAGACGAGAAGGCTGCAGCAGAGCAAAGCGAAGAAGTAGCTGAGGCTAAGCCAAAGCGAGCACGTAGAGCTCGTAAAGAAGCAGAAGAAACCGTAGAGACTTCTACCGAAGTTGCTGATGAAAAAGCAGAAACAGAAGAAAAAGAAGAAGTTGAAGTGAAAGCAGAAGAGGAAACTCCAGCTGCAGAATAATTGTATGAACAGAGGAGAATAGAGAATGATGGTATGTAACAAAAATATGCCAAAAATTTTCTTTATTCTTCTCTGCTCTTTTTTATATAACAATACATATTAACCCCTATAAATAAGAAATAAGATTATGGCTGTTAACATTGCTGATATACAGAAACTACGTAAGATGACAGGTGCTGGTCTGGCTGATTGTAAAAAGGCTTTGACCGAAGCAGAAGGAAATATGGACAGAGCTGTTGAGCTTGTTCGTGAGCGTGGATTAGCCATTGCTGCAAAACGTTCTGATCGCGAGACTTCCAACGGTTGCGTTCTCGTTAAGAAGTCGAATGACTTTGCCGCAATGATTGCACTGAAGTGCGAAACTGATTTCGTTGCTAACGGTAAGGAATTCATTGAGTGCACCGAGCAAATTCTTGATGCTGCGATTGCTGCCAAAGCAAAGAACATCGAAGAGATATTGGGCTTGACCTTTGCTGACGGTAAAGACGTAGCAACGACTGTTAAACTTCGCTCAGGTATCACTGGTGAGAAAATGGAACTCGACGGTTACCTCTTCATCGAAGGCGAAAACGTGGAGATCTATAACCACATGAACAAAAACATCCTTTGCACCATGGTTCAGACCAACAAACCAGCAGAAGAGCAGGGACACAACATCGCTATGCAGGTAGCTGCAATGAACCCCGTAGCACTGAACGAGGAAAGTGTTACACAAGAGGTGAAAGATGCAGAGTACAAAGTGGCTCTTGAAAAGACAAAAGAGGAACAGGTAGAAAAAGCTGTGACCAATGCGCTGAAGAAGGCTGGCTTCAATGTTTACATCTCAGAAAGCGAAGATCACATGGAAGAAGGCATTCGCAAGGGTGAAATCACAGAAGCACAAGCTGACGAAATCAGAAAGCTGAAGAAGGAAGTTGCTGAAGAGAAATTAGCAAATTTGAACGAGCAAATGATTCAAAATATTGCTAAAGGTCGCATGAACAAGTTCTTTAAGGAGAGCTGTCTCTTGAATCAAGAATATATTCAAGATAGCAAACTGACCGTTGCAGACTATCTGAAGCAGACCGACAAAGAGCTTACAGTTGTGAACTTTAAGCGTTTTAGTTTGCGTGCAGACTAAACATCGTATCGTATTGAACTATCAATCAACCGTATAGAGCCAGTGAAGAGATTTTCTTTACTGGCTTTTTTCTTGCCTATTTGGTACGTACCTGCCCAGCTGTTTGGGTTCCGCACAAAGTGTAGCCACTTGACAGATTGACATTTTCACCTAAAACAAACGAGCGTATCTCATGTAAATCCTTAAAAATGGGACTAACATTCCTCCTCCCTGTTCTTTGATTGAATAAAGCTTTTTATACAACGCGCGCCGTCTACCGAACAGCATTTGTAACATTGGTGACACGGTGTATTCAAAGATAATAAATGCTGAATTTTCTTTACAAAGCACCTCTCATAACTTGCGTGTAAATCACCAACAGCAAAGTTGGTCGCAAATACGCGAATTTTGAGCGATGTTCATAATTATTTGACGTTGAGCGTGTTATGCTTAAACCCAAATCGGTCATTAGGATTTCTCTGTGTCGTACGGCAAAGAGAAATCCTTTAATTTTTTCCATATGGACA
>NZ_QFFX01000149.1:0-1004 GCF_023522295.1 Prevotella sp. TCVGH
GAGCCGTATGAGGGGAAACTCTCATGTACGGTTCTTAGAGGGGAAAGCCCCCGAGAGGGGGCTGACCTACTCGATCCCGACCTCTCTGAAATAGCTTACAATCATTTGCTTAACCATTTGGATGCCTACAAGGTAAAGCCGCAGTTTTATGTAATCAACTTCGACGACCCACGCAAGTCGCATCGGTGCAATCCAATCAATCCTGCCTTTATGACGGATATATCGGACGCTTATGAGAGTGCCTACACCATCATGCTCAATCTGAATCGCTCGTGGATACAAAAGCAGGGAGATTTCTTCGTCGAGTCTCCGATTATCCTGCTGGCTGCCATCATTTGGTTTCTCAAAATCTATGAGGACGGAAAGTACTGTACTTTCCCTCATGCCATTGAGTTTTTTAACTGTCCCTACGCACAGATATTCCCGATTCTCACTTCCTACGATGAACTAGCCAACTATCTTTCTCCTTTTATGGACGCTTGGGAAGGTGGAGCACAAGATCAGTTGCAGGGACAGATCGCCAGTGCCAAGATACCACTATCACGTATGATTTCTCTTGCACTTTATTGGGTGATGACAGGCGATGATTTCTCACTTGACATCAATAATCCCTATGAGCCGAAAGTGCTTGTTGTGGGCAACAACCCTGATCGACAGAATATCTATTCGGCTGCACTCGGACTTTACAACAGTCGTATCGTTAAGCTCATCAACAAGAAGAAACAACTCAAATCCTCCGTGATTATCGATGAGTTGCCGACGATTTATTTCCGTGGGTTGGATAACCTAATCGCTACCGCTCGAAGTAACAAGGTGGCAGTGTGTTTGAGCTTTCAGGACTTCTCTCAGCTTACTCGCGATTATGAGGACAAAGAAAGTAAGGTGATACAAAATACCGTGGGCAACGTGTTCAGTGGACAGGTGGTGGGCGAAACTGCTAAAACGCTTTCAGAACGTTTCGGCAAGGTACTTCAACAACGGCAATCCATGACCATCAACCGCAA